>CAXSCF010000140.1:0-2104 GCA_964235815.1 uncultured Sphingomicrobium sp. | reverse complement strand
TCCATCTTGAGGATCTGGAACGGCTGCAGAAGGTCCATAAGCGGGCCGACATCGCGCACCGGGCGGATATCGACCTGGCTGCCGGGCAGGAACGCCACGGCGCCGCCCAGGTCGACGGTAAAGCCGCCCTTGACCCGGCCGAAGATCGTCCCGTCGACGCGCTCGCCCTTTTCGAATTCCTTTTCGAGCTTGTCCCACGCGGCTTCGCGGCGGGCGCGGTCGCGGCTTAGCATCGCTTCGCCCTGCGCGTTCTCGACGCGGTCGACATAGACCTCGACTTCGTCGCCGACCTTCAGTTCCGATTTCTGCCCCGGCATGGTGAATTCGCGCAGCGCCACACGGCCCTCGCTCTTCAACCCGACGTCGATCACCGCGAGGTCGTTCTCAATGCCGGTAACGATGCCCTTGACGACCTTGCCTTCGAACGATTCATTTTCGCCGCCGAGGGCTTCGTTGAGCATTGCCGCGAAATCGTCGCGGCTCGGAAATGCCGTAGTGGCCATAAAAAAATTTGCTTCCAATATGTAGCGTTTCGGCCGCTGGCCGGACCAACATGGTCGGCTTCCGTCGAGCGGACTTTGGTGAAACCCTGACTGCCCGGGCGGCACCATGCCGCCAGAGCGCCCCGCGATCCCGACTGGGAAACGCCCCGCTCGGCTCCACGCTTACCATCGAGTGGAGCCACTGCTCCCCTCTTGGCCTTCGCGCACGTCGAACGAACCGTCCCCGAGCCAAGCCCGCCGGACAGGCGTGCGCATAGCGCACAGAGGGAAGCGAGGCAAGACAAGGGCGTGGCGCATACGGTCGCGCGGCAGCTTCGTTCGTCAGCCTGATCGTCCGCTTCGATCGCCGATTCAGTCGGCGGGACCGACCCTGGCGGAAACCATCGCGATCGCGCGCGCGATCGCCGCCTCGATCGTCATGGCGCTGGTGTCGAGCAGGTCGGCGTCGGCAGCCTGGCACAATGGCGCCGCCGCCCGGCCCGCATCGCGGTCGTCGCGGGCGCGAATGTCGATCAGCACATCGCCGAAATGCGCCCCCGCGCCGCGCGCCTCGAGTTCCGCCAGCCGCCGCGTCGCCCGCACTTCGGCGCTGGCGGTGACGAACAGCTTGGCGGCGGCATGGGGAGCGATGATCGTGCCGATGTCCCGCCCGTCGAGCACGGCCCCGCCATCCTGCGCGGCAAAGTCGCGCTGGCGCTCGATCAGCGCCGCGCGGACACCGGGATAGGCCGAAACGCGGCTCGCCACCGATCCCGCGAGCTCGCTGCGCAGGTCGGGGTCGTCGCTGCCGACCTGCGCCAGGCCGGCCACCGCGCGCACCGCCTCAAATTCATTGCCCGGGTCGCCGCCAAAGCGGATTAGGCTTACTGCGACCGCGCGGTACAGCATCCCGGTGTCCATGTGCGGCAAGTCGAAATGCGCCGCCAGCGCGCGTGCGATGGTGCCCTTGCCGCTTGCCGCCGGGCCGTCGACCGCGATCAGCAGCTGATGATCGCGTCGTGTCGGCGGGAGGGGATTTGCGCTGGCCATGGGACGGCCCGCGCTTTGACAGGCCGTCCGGCCTATGGCAAGGCGCGCCGCAATCGCCCGGCAGCGCTCGCCGCCGCGGATTTCACCAATGGAGACATGGCCCGATGGTCAAACCCGAATGGGGCGCCAAGCGTAGCTGCCCCAAATGCTCGACCCGCTTCTATGACCTCGGCAAGGACGAGCCCGTGACCTGCATTGAATGCGGCCACGCGTGGAATCCCGAACCCGTGCTCAAATCGAAGCAACCGCTGCCGTTCGAAATCGCTCAGCCCGACAAGGCCAAGGCCGACGAGGATCTTGGTGCCGAGGATCTGGTGCCCGACGAGGATGAGGAGCCCAGCGCCGACGACGAAGTCGATCTCGCCACCGGCGAAGAAGACCTTGGCGTTCCTGGGGCGACCACCGACGACGAGAATTAAGCGTTCAGCAGCGAAAAATTACCGTTTGCAGAGCAAGCGGTTTCGCTTAAAGGGCGCGTCGAACAGATCCCGTCAACATCGTTGATGGGCTGACCGGGACGGGGCCGTAGCTCAGCTGGGAGAGCGCTGCAATGGCATTGCAGAGGTCAGGGG
>CAXSCF010000139.1:0-2400 GCA_964235815.1 uncultured Sphingomicrobium sp. | reverse complement strand
CCAAGGGCAATGTGGTGTCCCGCGACCATCTGGTCGAACATTGCTGGGACGGGCGGATCGTCGGCGACGACGCAGTCAATCGCATCATGTCGCGGCTTCGCCATCTGGCGAGCGAGGTCGGGCAGGGCAGTTTCGTGATCGAGACGGTGACCAAGGTCGGATATCGGCTGCGGGTGCTCGATCGCGGTGGAGCGCCAGCCCCGGCCCCGGCGAACCCTGCCGCCCGACCGATCGATCGGCGCAAGCTGATGATCGGGCTTGCGTCGGGCGCGGCACTGCTCGGGGTCGGCACGGTCGCTCTATGGCCTCGCACGCGGCCCGTGCCGCCGCAAGCCAAAGCGTTGCTCGACCAGGCATTGCTCGCCTTCAACCAGGAAACGCGCGAAGGTCAGGTCCAGGCCGAAGGGATCTTGCGCCAATTGGTCGCCGATCATCCCGATTATGCCGATGGGTGGGGCGCGCTCGGCATGACCTACGCCACCGATGCGCAATTCCGCCGCACCGGCGACACGGCCGCGCTCGAACAGCGCGCGCGGGTCGCGGGGCGGCGTGCGCTGGCGCTTGATCCCGACAATGGTTTCGGCCTGGTGGCGGTGGCCAATGCCGCGCCGATATTCGGCAATTGGCTCAACCTCGACCGGACGATGCACCGGGTGATCGGTAGGCAGCCGGACAATCGACCGGTAATGCAGATGCTGGCCATGCTGGATCACGTTACCGGGCGGGAGCAACAGTCGCTCGCCTGGCTGATGCGCGCCAACGCCAAGCGGATGCCGATGCCGGGGGTCATGTTCGCCCAGGCGCGGGGCCTGTGGTACGCCGGCCGCCTCGATGAAGCGGACCAGACGCTGGCCAAGGCGGCCGAGCTGTACCCGACCCATTTCGCGATCTGGTTCCAGCGTTTCTACACTGCGCTCTACTCCAATCGCGCGGAGGTGGCGCTGGCGATGGTGAAGGACAAGTCGCACTGGCCATCGAACATTCCAGAGGACGAAATCGAACGGGTCGGGGCTGTCGCCGAGGCGCTGGTCGATCCCTCGCCGGCGCGCGTCGACCGGGTGATGCAGGCCGTCGTCGATCAGGCGCATGCCGGCGCTGGCCATGCCGAAAAATAGCGCGCAATTCGCCGCCGCGCTCGGCCGGCGGGAAATGTCGATGCAGATCTTGCACGCTTATTATTTCGGGGAAGGCTTCACCGTCCCGGAAATTCGTTTCTCGCCGATGCAGGGCAATTTCACGCGCGTCGGCAATCGGATGACCAATTTCCTGTTCGCCCCGTCGATGACGACACTCCACCCGATGCCGGAATTTCGTGCACTCACCCGGCGACTGGGACTGGAAGATTTCTGGAAACGGTCGGGCACGCGCCTGTCATCGCTGGGCGTGCCGAGCGACTGACCGATAAAATGGTATCGGGTTGCTTCGCTTCGCCCGCATTGGCGTTTAGAGGGGCATGATGCGCAAACCCGAGCCCGGCCTCCCTACCCCCAAACAAATCCTCGAATTCATCGAACAGTCCGGCCAGCCCGCCGGCAAGCGCGAAATCGCGCGGGCGTTCAATCTCAATGGCCATGACAAGATCATGCTCAAGGCGCTGCTCAAGGACATGGCGGACGAGGGGCTGATCGACTCCGCGCCGGGCCGCGCGTTCCACAAGGCGGGCGGGGTGCCGCGGGTGACGGTGCTGCGGGTCGTGTCGGTCGACGATGGGCAGGTGTGGGCCCAGCCCGAAGGCTGGCACGCCGATACGCCCGCGCCCAGGCTGCGCGTGATCGAGCGCGGCAAGCGTTCCGCGCTGGCGCTCAACGACCGCATCCTGGCGCGTACGGAAGATGCTGGGCGCGGCCATGTCGCGCACATCATGAAGAAGCTGGAGCGCGGCGCCGACCTGGTGCTCGGCGTGGTGCGTCGCGAGGGCGACCGCTTCTTCCTTACCCCGGTCGACAAGCGCGAGCGGCGCGAATTGCTGATCTCCGAAATGAAGGATTCACGGCCCGGCGACCTGGTGCTGGCCGAGCCGTCCGGGCGCCCGCCGAAGATGACCGCGCGGGTCGATGCGGTGCTCGGCGATCCGTTCGCGCCGCGCAGTTTCTCGATGATCGCGATCGCCAAGCATGGGCTTCGCGACGAGTTCGACGACCGCGCGATCGAGGAAGCGTCGCCATCGCCGACGTCAGTTTCTACGTCCGCGAAGGATCGCAGCTCGACCGCGAGGCCTTGCTCCGCGGCAACAGCGTCTATTTCCCCGACCGCGTGGTGCCGATGCTGCCGCACGAATTGTCTTCGGACATCTGCTCGTTGAAGGAAGGCAAGGCCCGCGCGGCGCTCGCTTGCCACCTGCACGTAGGCAAGGACGGCGCGCTCAAAAGCTGGCGATTCACGCGCGCCAAGATTTGTGTT
>CAXSCF010000138.1:0-2440 GCA_964235815.1 uncultured Sphingomicrobium sp. | reverse complement strand
CGTCGACTGCGCTGACAATGAGGTCAACATCAAGATCCCCCTCAACCGCGAAATGCGCGAGGGGCGGCTGACCGAGGCCAAGCGCAACACCCTGCTCGTCAGCATGACGGACGAAGTGTCGGAACTGGTGCTGGAAGACAACCGGTTGCAAAGCCTGGCGCTTTCGATCGCCGAACGTGGCGGCGTCAAGGCGTTGCCCGAGCATGTCCGCGCCATCGAGATATTGGAAGCCTCGGGCCGGCTTGATCGCCGCGTCGAAGGGCTTGGGACCAGCGACATGCTCCTCCGCCGTGCGCTCGACCATCGCGGGCTGACCCGGCCGGAACTCGCGATAGTCCTGTCGATGGCCAAATTGTCGCTTCAGGATGCCATCGAAACCCTGAAGCTGGCCGACGACAAGATGCTCGAGCCGCAATTGTTCGCCGCTTTTCCAAAGCCGATGCAAAAGGCGCATGCCGCGGCGATCCGGACCCATCGGTTACGCCACGAAATCGTCGCCACCAAGGTCGCCAACCGTATCGTCAACCGCCTCGGCCCGAGCATTCCCTTGAGCCTGACCGAGGAGGAAGGTGCCTCACTCGGCCAGGTCGCAACCGCCTTCCTGGCCGCCGAACGACTGCTCGACCTGCCCAAATTGTGGGATCGCATCGAACGCGCCAAAGTGTCCGAGACGGTCCGCATCGAACTGTTCCAGGTCGCCGCCAAGTCGGTCCGAAGCCATGTCTCGGATATCCTGCGATCGACCGGGGCCGAGGGCAGCGTCAGTGATTTGGTCGAGATGCTCGCCCCCGCCGCACGCCAGATCTCGGCGGCGGCGACCAAGCTGATCCGCGCCGAGGTGCGTAACGAAGCCGATGCGCGGCGCGACCATCTGATCGAGCTTGGAGCCGACGACACGATCGTCGACGGACTGGTTCGCGTGTTCGAGCTTGACGGCGTGTTCGGAATCGCCGCGCTTGCCGCCAAGCGCCAACTCGACGCCCAAGCGCTGACCAAGGCCTACACCCGGCTGGGCGAGGCGCTGAGCCTCGATTGGGCGCAGCAGCAGGTCGCGCGGTTCGAACCGTCCGATCAGTGGGAACGCCTGCTGGTCGCCGGGCTGGAGCGCGATTTCGAACAGCTGCGGCTCGAATTTTTGGCGCGCGGCCGTGATGGCGATCCGGCCGGGACGACCGAGCGGTGGATCGAACGCCACGCACCGCGCATCGAACAGTTTCGAAAGCTCATCGCCCAGGGGCGGGCGGCCGGCGCGGTGACCGGCCCGATGCTTGCCCAGATTGCCAGCCAGGCGCGGATCCTGCTCGCCCGATGAGCTCGCTCAAGGTTGCACTGATGGTGCCCGATCCCGGGTTTCCGGAAGATTATGCCTGGGCCTACGACGTCGAAGCGGCGATCCTTCGGCAAGTCGGGATCGAGGTCGTGCCGTTGGTGTGGACCGGGATCGGCGAAGTCGCCGAGTTCGACCTCGTCATGCCGCTCGTCGCGTGGGGCTATAACCTCGACTATCCGCGCTGGCTGGCCTTGCTCGACCGCGCCCAGGCCGAACGCTGGCCGATGGCCAACCCGCCCGCGCTGCTGCGCTGGAATGGCGACAAGGCCTATCTGCGGGAACTCAGCGCCAAGGGAGTACCGACCGTGCCGACGGTCGAGGTCGACCATTTGACCAGCGCATCCTTGTCCGCCGCCGCAGCCAGGTTCGGCGCGTCCGAGCTGGTCGTCAAACCGCCGATCTCGGGCGCCGCGCATGGCACGTACCGCCTCAAAGTCGGCGACCCGATCCCGGTCGATGTCGCGGGCCGGCGAATGATGGTCCAGCCGTTCCAGCCGAGCATCGCCGACGGTGAATATTCGTTGATGATGTTCGGCGGCAAGTTCAGCCATGCCGTGCTAAAGACCCCAGTGGCGGGCGACTTCCGGGTCCAGCCGCACCTCGGCGGGATCGACACCTTCGCCGTGCCGCCCAATGGCGCGGTCGCGCTCGCCGAGGCCGCGCTGGCAGCCGCGCCGGCCCCTTCGCTTTACGCCCGCGTCGACATGATCGCGGGTGCCGGCGGGGCGCTCAAGATCATGGAACTCGAGCTGATCGAACCCGCCCTGTTCCTCCACCACGCGCCCGACAAAGGCGCCGCTTTCGCCTCGGCGGTCCGCCGAGCGGCGGCGATGCCGCGCACCTGACGGGACGATTTTTTCGGGGTAGCGACGCGGCACTTGGCGAATTAGGCAAGCGATCGATGTCGACCAAGGTTCAAGCCCTTACCGAGAAAGAGAAGCAGACGCTTCGCCTGATCGTGCGCGGCCACGATGCCAAATCGCTTGCCCGGCACCTCGGCCTGTCGGTGCATACGGTCAACGAGCGACTGCGCGATGCACGGCGCAAGCTCGAGGTGTCGAGCAGCCGCGAAGCCGCCCGCCAATTGTTCGAGAGCGAAGGCGGCGACCC
>CAXSCF010000137.1:1617-2512 GCA_964235815.1 uncultured Sphingomicrobium sp. | reverse complement strand
CCACGGCATCGGCCGCGGCAACGTCGTCGGCCATTCGGACATCGCACCGGCGCGCAAGGAAGATCCCGGCGAGTTGTTCCCGTGGGACGCGCTCGCCCACCGCCGCCTCGCTTTGCCAAGCCCGACCCGCGACCTGATGGACCCGTTCTGGCCCGACGCCGGCTTCACCCTCGCGCTCGAGCGCTTCGGCTATGACGTCAACGATCCGCATAAGGCGACGATCGCCTTTCAGCGCCGCTTCCGCCGCGACCGTATCGACGGCATCGTCGACGGCGAATGCCGCGCCAAACTCCTCGCGCTGTTGCTCCCGCGCCCGCAATAAGCCGCTAGCTTCACGACAACACCCGCTCGTCCTGAGCTTGTCGAAGGACCGTTTTTTCTCGTCGCAAATTTGAAGGAAGATCAGTCCTTCGACAGGCTCAGGACAAACGGATTTGAGTGACGGAGTCTTTTCGCGTAATGCGCCGCTTGTCAGGGGACTGGGCGGCCGCGGCCTCGCGCAAGCGGGGGCGAGGAAAGTCCGGGCTCCACGGAATGAAGGTGCCGGGTAACGCCCGGCGGGGTTGAGGCTTCGGCCGAGGCTTCAGGGAAAGTGCCACAGAAAGCATACCGCCGATCTTCGGCTCGGTAAGGTCGAAACGGTGCGGCAAGAGCGCACCGCGCGGCTGGCAACAGTAGCGGCATGGCAAACCCCACCTGGTGCAAGACCGAATAGGGGCGGCACATGATCCTGTTCCGGATCGTCGCCCGGGTTGGTCGCTTGAGCGGCGGGGCAATCCGTCGCCTAGAGGAATGGTCGCCCATCGCCCTTCGGGGTGAGGACAGAACCCGGCTTACAGGTCCCCTGACATATATTTCCGCGCCGCGGCCGAACTTGGCCGGCGCCAACGAGTTT
>CAXSCF010000137.1:0-1607 GCA_964235815.1 uncultured Sphingomicrobium sp. | reverse complement strand
TTACAGGTCCCCTGACAATTGCCTTTCGTGTGAATCAAATCCTCGCCACCGAGGCCACCGTCCTTTAGGGGCACAACGAATGGCCAAACCAACCCGCAAGGATGATTGGGGATTTCCCCGCTGGCGCCCCTATGGGTCGAAAGGCAGTGCCGCGGCCCGCGTGCGTCTGTGCGACCGCGAAGGCTGCAACGAGGTCGGCGACCGGCCCGCGCCCAAGGCCCCGAACAGCCCCGAACGGTGGATGTTCTGCCTCACCCACGCCGCCGAGTATAACAAGGGCTGGGACTATTTCGCGGGCCTGACGCCAGAGGAAGCCGCACGCCGTGCCGCCGAGGAGGAAAGCGACGCCTCGGCCTTCCGCAAGAGCGCGCATTACCAATGGGCGGGCTCCGGCGACGGCAGTCGCAGCAGCGACGAGATGCGCGCCTTCGAAGTGCTCGAGATCGATGTCGACGCCGACCCCGCGGCGATTAAGGCCGCCTATCGCGGGCTGGCCAAGCAATTCCACCCTGACGTCAATCGCGACGACGCCGAAGCCGCCAAGCGCTTTCAGCAGGTCCAAGCGGCTTATGACGTGCTGCGCAAGGCCGCCGAACGCCGCGGCGAGCTAATCTAGCCTTCAGGGCGCCAGCATGAACGTGCCGACCGCGCGCGCGACCGGTCGGCTGGCATCGCCGGTATGCGCGATCCCGCTGACGAAGGCGATCTGGCGCGTCATCTTGTCGCACGTGCAGCGCGCGATCACCGTCTCGCCCTTCAGCGCTGGGCGGAGGTAATCAAGCCGAAGGTCGATCGTCACGATCGGCTGGAACCGGCCCAGCGTGCGCCACACCGACGCGCCGCCGCACGTGTCGAGCAGGCTGACGATGGCACCAGACGCAAGCATCCCGGTCGCGCTGACCCCAACCAGTTCCTCGCGCCACGGAAGCGCCAGTTCGACCCAATTGTCGCCCGCCGCTCGAAATTCGAGCCCCAGCGCGCGGCCATGCCCGACCTTGCGCGCCAGGCCGAAGAATTTCTCGGGGTCGAACCCGCCGTCGGCGGAAGCCGCGGGATGGTCGACAGGGGCGCTCATGCCGCCAGCCGGTCGGCGGTCTCGCGCACCAAGGCGATCATGTTGGGGATGCCCTGCGTCCGGTTGGACGACAATTCACGCGCCAAATTGAACGGCGCGAGCGCCGCGGCGACATCCATCGCCGCAATCTCCGCCGGCGAGCGATCCTGCACCACTGCCAGCACCAGTGCGACCACGCCCTTGGTGATCGCGGCATTGCTGTCGGCCAGGAAGTGGAGCCGCCCGTCGTCGCTTTGCGTCGGATAAACCCACACCGAGGCCGAGCAACCGCGCACCTTGGTCGCCTCGGTCTTCAGCGCGTCGGGCATCGGCTCAAGATCGCGACCGAGGTCGATCAGCAGGCGATAGCGATCCTCGCTTTCAAGCAGCGAATAATCATCGAGAATGTCGGGCAATGCGGTCACGCCGCCCGCCTAGCCGCCGCTTAGCGGTCGCGCAAACTGTCGATCTCGCGCGCCAGGCTGTTTTCCTTGTCGACCGCGATCCGCTCGAGCGTCTGGACGCGCTCCTTGAGCATCTTGACCTCCTCGCG
>CAXSCF010000136.1:0-2538 GCA_964235815.1 uncultured Sphingomicrobium sp. | reverse complement strand
CACCCGTCGATGGGCAGGCCAATAGCTGTGCTTTGGCGCCCTTGCAACGCCCTTCCCGACTGCTTTTTCAACTGATCGCCAAGCGCTGTCGTTTCGCCGTTGTCCGACCCGGCGCGGGGGAACGGCGCGCGGCGGCCGGTCGTTGTCCCGACATCCTTCGCAGTTGTTCGGGTCTCGATCGAGCCCCGGCCTGTCTCGCCCCGCGGCGAGGCGTCAGAAGGCCCGATGGTGCTCCCCACACCGTCGGGCCTTTTGCTTGTCGGCAATCATCAGTATCGCGACGCAACGCAACCACCCCAAGGAGACTCGACATGGCCCAAGCCTGGCACCTGATGCGCCGCCCCGACGGAATGCCCGTGTTGGACGACTTTGCGCTCAAGCCGCTCGCTTTGCCCGAAGTGGCCGAGGGCATGGTGCGGGTCAAGAACCGCTTCCTGTCGGTCGATCCCTACATGCGCGGGCGGATGAACGACGTGAAATCCTATGTTCCGCCGTTCCAGATCGACGCGCCGATGGAGGGCGGCGCGGTTGGCGAAGTGATCGAAAGCCGCGATCCCAATTTCGCTGTCGGCGACCAGGTGATGCACATGGGCGGGTGGCGCGACGAAGCCGTCGCCGAGGGCAAGAGCCTCAACAAATTGCCCGACCTCGGGGTCGAGCCGCAACAATTTCTCGGCAATCTCGGGCTGACCGGGGGGACGGCTTATTTCGGGCTGCTCGACGCGGCACAGGCCAAGGCTGGCGACATCGTGTTCGTGTCGGCCGCGGCGGGCGCGGTCGGCTCTGCCGTCGTCCAGATCGCCAAGGCCAAAGGCATGACCGTGATCGGCTCGGCCGGGGGCGCCGGCAAATGCGCCTTCGTGAAGTCGCTCGGCGCCGACGAAGTGGTCGATTACAAGGCGGGCGGGTTGCTTAAGCAATTGGCGGCTGCAGCGCCGAAGGGGATCGACGTTTATTTCGACAACGTCGGCGGCGAGCAGCTTGACGCCGCCTTTGCGCTCGCCCGTCAGAACGCGCGTTTCGCCATCTGTGGGATGATCGACAGCTATAATGGCGGCGAACCCGCGGCTTTTCGCTACATCATGCGGGTGATCGCGATGCGCATCCGCGTCCAGGGCTTCATCTACACCGATTACCTCGGCCAACTCGGCGACTTCTACAAGGATGTCGGCGGGATGATCGCCAGCGGCCAGATGAAGAGCCGCGACACCGTGGTCGAAGGGCTGGATAAAACCCCCGAAGCGTTCCTCGGCCTGTTCACCGGCGCCAACACCGGCAAGATGCTGGTCAAGCTGTAGACGCTAGTTCCTCCCCAAGCCTTTGCTTGGGGAGGGGGACCATGCGCAGCATGGTGGAGGGGTTCTCGTTGCAGCAAGTACCTCTCCACCATCCCCGCGCAAAGGGCGCGGGGAGGAATACCTTCACCGCGAATAATTGCACTGCGCGGGATCGCCACTGGTCAGCCCGCGGCGAAGCGCTTCCATGCGCTGCGCCGACGACCCGTGCGTGAAGCTTTCGGGCACGACCACGCCCTGCGACTGGCGCTGGAGGGTATCGTCGCCGATCGCTTCGGCGGCCTTCATGCCCTCCTCGGCATCGCCGGGCTCCATCGCGCCCGTCCGCTTGGCCCACACCCCGGCATAGCAATCGGCCTGGAGTTCGATCCCGACCTGCTGCTGGTTGCTGTTCGATCCGCTGCTCAGCCGGCCCTCAAGGTCCTGGACGTGATGTCCGACTTCGTGCGCAATAACATAGGCCTGTGCAAAATCGCCCGGCGCACCGAACCGCCGAGTCAGCTCATCGAAGAAAGTGGGATCGATATAAATCTGCTTGTCGGTCGGGCAGTAAAACGGTCCCATTGCGGCCTGTGCCGAACCGCAGCCAGATTGCGTCCCGGCTGTATAGGCGACCAACTTCGTCGGGGTGTAAGTCTGACCGGCCCGCTTGAACAGGTCGCCCCATACCTGCTCGGTCGAATTGAGCGTGCCGACAAGAATATGTTTCTGGTCCTGGGTGAGACGCGATTCGCCCTGCGTCCGCGGCGCGGTTCCGCCGCCGCTGCCAAGCCCGCCGCCACCGCTGCCGCCAAGGCTGGTCAATGCGCAATAGCCAAGCCCGAGGATGATGATCCCGACGATCCCGAACCGCGACGCGACGATGCTGAACAGCATCCCGAACAGGCCCCCGCCCATCCCGCCCATCGACATGCCGCCACCGCTTTGGCCGGTACGGTCCTCAAAATTGCTATTGTCGCCGTCGCCCAACCGCATGTCGCTCTCCCTGTTGTTGTCCCCACAATGCACCACTGCCGTAACGGTTGCAAAACAACCGTGCGGACGCGACAGAAGCATCGACCAGCGAAAGGATCATCATGTTGCTCGACGGCAAGCGCGCGCTCATCACCGGATCGACCTCGGGCATCGGCCTCGCCATGGCGCGCGCCTTTGCCGCCGAGGGCGCGGCGGTGATGATCAACGGCTTCGGCGACAAGGACGAGATCGAGGCGATCCGCGCCGAGCTTGAAGCGACCTCGGGGCA
>CAXSCF010000135.1:0-2575 GCA_964235815.1 uncultured Sphingomicrobium sp. | reverse complement strand
GCGGCCGTCCGCCCCCGAAGCCGAGATCCGCGACCAAGCCGCGGGCCTCCTCGGCTAGCGCCCGGGCGTCATAGCCATCGTTACCCGGCGGTTTGTCGCTGTCGCCGAAGCCGCGCATGTCCGGAACCAGCACCGAGAGGCCTGCCTCAGCGAGCGCCGGTGCGACCCTTCGCCAGACATAGCCTGTGGCAAGGAAGCCGTGCCACAGCATTACCGGCGGACCGTTCGGATCGCCGCCTACCCGACAATGCAGGCGTACGCCGTTTCGGGTTATCGTATCGCTGCGAAAGCCGGAGATCTCCCCTGGGGATGGCACTTCGGGCATCGTCCTCTCCTTTATCGCTGGAGATGGTGGGACCGCCTCTCAGACGGCAACAAGCGCGGGGTAGTCTGTAACGCCCTCTGGGTCGAGGCCGTTGCAAGTGGACGGATAGGGTGAACGACGCACCGCGTCGATCGTGACCTTCGCTGGCCATACATTTCTCGCTGATGATCGCTTCATTCAACAGGCTGCCTAAATACTATGACGCCCTTGTCGTGCGGGGTCCATCCTATTAGGGCTGCATCCGAATGCAAGGAGACCGACATGCGGCATCTTAAAGCCGGAACCCTGCCGTCCGTTCGGGCGGAGCAGGCGCGCGCCATTCAAGCCTCGGTCGAGGCGATCCTTGAGGATATCGAGCGACGGGGTGACGATGCGGTGCGTGAGCTTTCGATCCGCTTCGACGGATGGGATCGCGAGAGCTACCGGCTCACCCCGGCCGAGATCCAGGATTGTGTCGACCAGCTCGACGAACAGGCGTTGAGCGACATAGAATTCGCTCAGACCCAGGTGCGTCGCTTCGCCGAGCTGCAGCGAGCGAGCATGACCGATATCGAAGTCGAGACGCTGCCGGGGGTCGTATTGGGCCACAAGAACATCCCGCTGAACGCCGCGGGCTGCTACGTGCCCGGCGGCAAATACCCGCTGCTGGCGTCGGCGCATATGTCGGTGATAACTGCCAAGGTCGCAGGCGTGTCGCGTGTTGTCACCTGTGCGCCGCCATTTCAGGGGAAGCCGGCACCGGCGATCGTCGCCGCCCAGGCGATGGCGGGAGCCGACGAAATCTATTGTTTGGGTGGCATCCAGGCGGTTGCCGCGATGGGGATCGGGACGCGGACGATCGCGCCTGTGGACATCCTCGTCGGACCCGGCAATGCCTTTGTCGCCGAGGCAAAGCGGCAACTGTTCGGGCGCGTCGGAATCGATCTTTTTGCCGGTCCGACCGAGACATTGGTGATTGCCGACGAGACTGCCGACGGCGAATTGTGCGCGACCGATCTGCTGGGCCAGGCCGAACACGGCCCGGACAGCCCGGCGATCCTGCTGACCACGTCCGAGAAACTGGCGCGCGACACGATGGCCGAAATCGAACGGCTGCTGCAAATCCTGCCCACCGCCGATTATGCCCGCAAGGCATGGGAGACCCATGGCGAGGTGATCGTCGCCGATTCGGACGAGGAGATGGTGCGCATTGCTGACGATATCGCATCGGAACATGTCCAGGTGATGACGCGCGACCCCGAATATTTCCTTGCGAACATGACCAACTACGGCGCGCTGTTTTTGGGGCCACGCACGAACGTCGCCTACGGCGACAAGGTAATTGGCACCAACCATACTCTGCCGACCAAGAAAGCGGCGCGATATACCGGAGGGCTGTGGGTCGGCAAGTTCCTTAAGACCTGCACCTACCAGCGCATCACGACGGACGAAGCATCGGTGATGATCGGCGAATATTGCAGTCGGCTATGCGCGCTCGAAGGATTTGCTGGGCACGGCGAGCAGGCCAACATCCGCGTGCGGCGCTATGGGGGGCGCAACATTCCCTATGCTGGCGCCGCAGCGCCTCGAGCCGCCGCCGAATGACGCTGCCGCGCACACCGAGCTTCCGCCTGGAGGGCCGCCGCGCACTAGTGACAGGCGCCGGGCGCGGCATCGGGCTCGCGCTTGCAGCCGCGCTCGCCGAAGCGGGTGCGGCGGTCACGCTGGTCGCGCGGACCGCCGGGGAGATAAAAGCGGGTGCGGCCGCGATCCGGGACGCAAGCGGACAGGGGGAGGCGGCGGTGCTCGACGTCGCCGACCTCGATGCGGTGGCTGCGTTTTTCGCCACGCGGCCGGCGTTTCACATGCTCGTCAACAATGCTGGCACCAACCGACCCAAGCCAATCCAAGACGTCACGCGCGATGACTACGAGACCGTTCTCAACCTCAACCTGCGCAGCGCGTTCTTCGTCGCGCAGGGCTGCGCCCGTCGGATGATCGACGAGGGGGTAGCGGGGTCGCTGATCCACATGGGCTCTCAGATGGGGCACGTTGGCGGGGTCAATCGCTCGCTGTATTGCGCGTCCAAATGGGGGCTGGAGGGGATGAGCAAGGCGTTCGCGCTCGATCTCGCGTCTCACCGCATCCGCTCGAACACGATCGCCCCGACCTTCATCGATACCCCGCTCACCCGCCCTTATTTCGAAGATGCAGCATTCAAGGCGAGCGTCCTGGCGAAGATCAAGCTTGGCCGGCTTGGCACTGTCGAGG
>CAXSCF010000134.1:0-2583 GCA_964235815.1 uncultured Sphingomicrobium sp. | reverse complement strand
CTGGCAGGGGCAGGGGGACTCGAACCCACGACCCTCGGTTTTGGAGACCGATGCTCTACCAACTGAGCTATACCCCTAGGCCCGTCCTGAACCCGTTGAAGGTCCGGGCAGGCGATTAGCGGCCAACACCGCGCGAGGCAAGTGGCGCCCTTCGCCCCTTGCTTCGCTTTATCGGCGGCGCTTCGGAGCCACCGGGCGCAACGGGCGTTGACCAACCCATCAACGCACAACCGCTCGCAAAGGACAGCTGATGACCGACGATCCAACCGATCCCGACCGCCGCACATTGTTGGGAGGCGCCGCGCTCGGACTAGCCGGGGCGTTGGCGGCGAGCGGGACGGCGGGCGCCCAGCCGGTGCCCGGACCGGCGTCGGGCGCACCGTCGCTGCGCAATCCGCTGGACAAATATCCCAAGCCGCCGTTTGCGCCGCAGCATCAGCCGTGGCCGGGCCTTGCGAGCAAGATGACGCCGCGCCCCGATCATGGCGAAACCAGCTATCGCGGATCGGGCCGCTTGCTCGGCCGCAAGGCGCTGGTGACCGGGGGCGACAGCGGGATGGGCCGCGCCGCGGCAATCGCCTTCGCGCGCGAAGGCGCCGATGTCGCGATCAACTATCTGCCCGCCGAGGAGCCCGATGCGCGCGAAGTGGTCGAGCTGATCCGCGCGGCCGGGCGCAAGGCGGTCGCGATCCCCGGGGACATCCGCAGCGAGCGCTTCTGCAACGACCTCGTCGCCCGCGCCGT
This sequence comes from uncultured Sphingomicrobium sp., assembly GCA_964235815.1. GTDB lineage: Bacteria > Pseudomonadota > Alphaproteobacteria > Sphingomonadales > Sphingomonadaceae > Sphingomicrobium. The sequence continues at coordinate 1,839 of CAXSCF010000134.1, read as the reverse complement.
CGCCGGTTTGGGCGGGCTCGACATCCTCGTCAGCAACGCCGCCCGCCAGCAGGTTCACGAGGACATCACCACCTTGTCGACCGAGCAGTTCGACTGGACGATCAAGACCAACATCTACGCCATGTTCTGGATCACCCGCGCGGCGGTGCCGCACATGCCGCCGGGGTCGGTCATCATCGGCACGTCGTCGGAGCAGGCGACCGACCCGTCCCCCGAACTGTTCGATTATGCGATGACCAAGGCGGCAACGACGAGCTTTGCGCGATCGATGGCCAAGCAGCTCGCCCCCAAGGGCATAAGGGTCAATGCCGTTGCGCCCGGACCGATCTGGACCCCGCTCCAGGTGTCGGGCGGCGCGACGCAGGAAAAACTGACCGGCTTCGGCGGAGACACGCCGCTCAAGCGCCCGGGCCAGCCGGCGGAACTCGGCGGCATCTACGTGCGGCTGGCCGAAAATGATGGCAGCTACGCCACCGGCCAGGTCTATGGCGCGGCCGGCGGCAAGGGCATGCCGTGAGGAGGCCGCTTCAGCCTATGCCGCGACGTCGAAGGGGGTGATTTCGCCCGACAGATAGAGGTTGCGGGCCTTGGTGCGGCTGAGCTTGCCGCTGCTGGTGCGCGGGAGCGAGCGCGGGGGGATAAGCTCGACCACGGGCGAGATGCCGGTGATGGCGCGCACCCGTTCCTTGATGTCGTCGCGCAGGCGGCCGCGCTCGTGCGGATCGCTGACGCGGCAGTGGACGAGCACGGCGGGGGTTTCCTCGCCCGACGGGCCGGTGATGGCGAAGGCGGCGATGTCGCCCGACTTGAAGCCGGGCAATTGCTCGACCGCCCATTCGATGTCCTGCGGCCAGTGGTTGCGGCCGTTGATGATGATCATGTCCTTGGCGCGGCCGACGATGAACACATAGCCGCCCGACAGATAGCCCATGTCGCCGGTGTCGAGCCAGCCGTCGTCGCTGAGGCACGCCTTGGTCGATTCCTCGTCGCGGAAATAGCCCGTCATGATCGAGGTGCCGCGGCACAGTAATTTGCCGATCGAGCGCTCGCCGAGCAAGGCGCCGTCGGTGCCGCGGATCTCGACCTCCATGCCTTCGACGGGCTTGCCGCAATTGACGATCGCGCGGTAGCGGCGCGGGCGTTCCTGGGCCGGGGTGCCGACCCCCATCAATTCGCTTTCCTCGACCAGTTCGAGGCGAATGCCTTCGCCCGGGGGCATGATCGACACCGCCAGTGTCGCCTCGGCGAGGCCATAGCTCGGGCAGAAGCTCGACGCCTTGAAGCCCGCATCGGCGAAGCTGTCGACGAACGCCTGCATCACGTCGGGGCGGATCATGTCGGCGCCATTGCCCGCGATCCGCCAGCGCGACAAATCGAAGCGGTCGGCGGCGCGCGTCTGGCTCGACATGCGGCGCGAGCAGATGTCGTAGCCGAAGGTCGGCGAATAGCTCAGCGTGGTCCCCGGATTGCGGCTGATGAGGTCGAGCCAGGCGAGCGGGCGCCGGGCGAAATCCTCGGTCCGCAGATAATCGACGCTAAGCTGGTTGGCGACGGGCGACAGCATGCATCCGACCAGCCCCATGTCGTGATACCACGGCAGCCAGCTGATGCAGCGGTCGCTGTCCTTGACCGCGACGCCGAGCCCGTGGGCGTGGAGATTGTCGAGCAAGGCGCGGTGGGTCACCGCAACCCCGTGGGGAAAGCGGGTCGAGCCGCTCGAATATTGCAGATAGCCGATGTCGTCGGGGGCCGGCGTCGGCAGCGCCGCGCTCGACGGCGCGATGTCGGCCAGCCCGCTCCAGTCGCGCGCCGCGACCCCGCGCCGGGTGGCGGCGGCGG
>CAXSCF010000133.1:0-2680 GCA_964235815.1 uncultured Sphingomicrobium sp. | reverse complement strand
CGACGGTGTTGGACGAGGTGACGAACGGGTAGGTGCCGTGATCGACGTCGAGCAGCACACCCTGCGCGCCCTCGAACAATATCCGCCGTCCGCGTCGCCCTGCCTCGTCGAGGTCGCGCCACACCGGGCGCGCGAACGACAAGACGAAGTCGGCGATTTCGGCGAGGTCGTTCTTCAGGCGCTGGCGGTCGACCGGCGGCTCCCCGAACCCGGCGCGCAGTGCATCATGGTGGGCACACAGCCGGTCGAGCAACGGATCGAGCGCGTCGAGATGGGCGAGGTCGCACACGCGGATGGCTCGGCGGCCGACCTTGTCCTCGTAAGCCGGGCCGATCCCGCGCCGGGTGGTGCCGATCTTGCCCGCGCCCGACGCATCCTCACGCAAGGCGTCGAGATCGCGGTGGATGGGGAGGATCAACGGGCAGGTCTCCGCGATCATCAGCAAGGCGGGATTGATCTCCACCCCCTGGCCGCGCAATTTCTCGACTTCGGCTTTCAGCGCCCACGGATCGAGCACCACGCCATTGCCGATGATCGACTGGGTGCCGGTGACGATCCCCGACGGCAGGAGGCTGAGCTTGTAGACATTGTCGCCGACGACCAGCGTGTGCCCGGCATTGTGCCCGCCCTGGAAGCGCACCACCATGTCGGCGCGGCTGGCGAGCCAGTCGACGATCTTGCCCTTGCCCTCGTCGCCCCACTGCGCGCCGATGACCGTGACGTTGCCCAAGCGTAATTCCTCAATTCTGAGCGGCCACTCTTTGCCCGGAAGTCAGCCGCGGTTCAGCGCGCCTCCTATTGATTGCAGCGCGAAGCGTCCAGTTCGGGAGGTTGAAATGCGATTGTTTGGCTATGGAGTGCTGGGCGTGACGATGATCGCCGGGGTGGCCGCGGCGCAGCGCGAGCGACTGCCCGAGGAATGCCGGCAGGAGATCATGGCCCTGTGCGAGCGCGGCAGCGGCATGCGCGAGTGCGTCCGTGCGGCGCTGCCCAGGTTGAGCGACGCTTGCCGCAAGGCGATCGCCGAGCGTGGTGCGTCCGCCCCGCCGCCGCCAGGAACACGCGAGCTGGCCTACGGAAGCGACCCCAAGCAGAAATTCGACCTGCTCGTGCCCACCAACGCGACCCGCGCGCCATTGCTTCTGTTCGTCCACGGCGGCGGCTGGTCGATCGGCGACAAGCGCAGCGGGGCAGGGGTCAAGGCGGCGCATTTCACCGCCCAGGGCTGGGCCTTCGCCTCGGTCAACTACCGACTCGTGCCGGGCGCGACGGTCGAGCAGGAGGCGGCCGATGTCGCCGCCGCGATCGCCTTCGCGCGCGCCCACGCCGCCCAGAACGGCCTCGACCCCGACCGGATCGTGCTGATGGGGCATAGCTCGGGCGCGCATCTGGTGGCGCTGGTCGGGACCGATCCGCGCTACCTTGCGGCAGCGGGCGTTCCGCTGGCGGCGGTCAAGGGCGTCGTGCTGCTCGACGGCGCCGGCTATGACATCGCCCAACAGATGGCCCGCCCCGGCAACCAGGTCGCGGGCATGTACGAAGCGGCGTTCGGGACCGACGTGGCGCGGCAAAAGGCGCTGTCGCCGACGCTCCACGCCGCCGCGCCCAATGTCGCCAGCTGGCTGATCCTGCCGATCGAGCGCCGCGCCGATTCGACCGCGCAATCGCAAGGCCTCGCCGCCGCGTTGCGACCGGCGGGAGCATCGGCGAAAGTCGTTGCGATCCCCGGCGAAAGCCACGCCAGCCTCAACAAGGGGCTCGGCGAGGACGGCGATTTCTCCACCGGCGAAGTCGACAAATTCCTCGCCGGCCTGCGCTAGCCGCCCATTGCATCGGCCGCCGCGCCGCCCGATGGTGGCGCGGTGGCCGAACATACCCCCAAGACGGCAATCTATGCCGCATTGCTCGGCAACGTCGCGATCGCGGTGACCAAGGGCATCGCCGCGACCGTTACCGGCAGCTCGGCGATGATGAGCGAGGCGGTCCATTCGGCGGTCGACACCGGCAATGCCTTGCTATTGCTCTACGGCCTCAAGCGCGCCGCCAAGCCGCCCGACCAGCGCCACCCCTACGGTTATGGCCGCGAGCTGTATTTCTGGTGCTTCGTGGTCGCTTTGCTGGTGTTCGCACTGGGCGCGGGAATCTCGATCTACGAGGGCATCGACCACATCCGGCACCCCGAGCCGATCGACCGCCCGATGGTCAATTACATCGTCCTCGGCCTCGCCTTCCTGTTCGAGGGCATTTCGTGGTGGTTCGGGTGGAAGTCCTTTTCCGCCAGCCGGCGCGGGCGGGCCGGATTGTGGGCCTCGATCACCGACAGCAAGGATCCGACCAATTTCATGGTGTTGTTCGAGGATTCGGCGGCCTTGGTCGGGATCGTCATCGCCGCGCTCGGCACCTTCCTCGCGGTCCAGCTCGGCGAGCCGCGGATCGACGGCGCGGCCTCGATTCTGATCGGCTGCGTGCTCGCGGCGGTGGCGATCGTGCTTGGCCGGGAGAGCAAGGAATTGCTGATCGGCGAGCGCGCTTCCCCCGAACTCAGCGCCGCCATTCGCGAGACCGCGGTCGAGGAGCCGTGCGTGATCGAGGTCGGCGACATCACCACATCGCAGCTTGCGCCCGATCAGGTGATCGCAACGCTGGGCGTGGTGATCGACGAGAATCTCCGCGTTCCCGA
>CAXSCF010000132.1:0-2759 GCA_964235815.1 uncultured Sphingomicrobium sp. | reverse complement strand
CGCTGGTCGCACCGAACTCCATCGCCTGCGCCGCCTGGGCGATCATCGATCCGGCTACCGAGGCGATCATCCACACGCCGAGCACGCGGTCGGTCTTGGCGTCGGCGATGACCTTGACGAAGCCGTCGGTGTCGCGATTGGTCTTGGCGCGGCTGTTGGCGGCGAACGGGAATTTGCCGACCTCGATCTCATGCCCGGCGGCCTTGGCCTGTTCCTCGCTCAGGCCCACGCCAGCGATTTCGGGATGGGTGTAGACCACCGAAGGGATCACCGCGTGGTTGACGATTCCGGTCTGCCCGGCGATGTTTTCGGCCGCGGCAATGCCCTCGTCCTCGGCCTTGTGCGCCAGCATCGGGCCGGGGATGACGTCGCCGATTGCCCAGATGCTGGGGACGGCGGTGCGGAAGTCATGGTCGGTGTCGAGCTGGCCCTTGGCGTTGAGTGCCAGCCCGACCTTGTCGAGGCCAAGCCCATCGACATTGGGACGGCGGCCGATCGCGACCAGCACGGCGTCGGCCTCGATCGATGAGGGGTCGCCGCCCTTCGCGGGCTCGAGGGTGAGCGTCGCCTTGCCGTTGGCGACGGTGGCGCCGGTGACCTTGGTCCCGGTCTGGAGGGTGAAGCCCTGTTTCTTGAAGATCTTCGCGCTTTCGCGGCGCACTTCCTCGTCCATGCCCGGCAGGATCTGGTCGAGATATTCGATCACGGTAACCTTGGCGCCAAGCCGCAGCCAGACGCTGCCGAGTTCCAGCCCGATCACTCCGCCACCGATCACGACCATATGCTCGGGCACTTTGGGCAGCGCGAGGGCACCCGTCGAATCGACGATCACGCCGCCCTCATTATCGACCTCGACCCCGGAGAGCGGGGTGACCGACGAGCCGGTGGCGATCATGATATTCTTGGCGGTCACGACTTTGTCGCCGACCCTGGCCGAATTGGCGGTCTCGAAGCTCGCATAGCCCTTGAGCCATTCGACCTTATTCTTCTTGAACAGAAATTCGATCCCGCCGGTGAGTTCGGTCACCGCCTTGGCCTTTTCGGCGTGCATCTGGTCGAGGTTGAGCGATGCGCCCTGGATGTCGATGCCGAACTTGGCGAGGCTGCCCGACTTGGCTTCGGCATAGAGTTCCGAGGCGTGGAGCAGGGCTTTCGAGGGGATGCAGCCGACATTTAGGCAAGTCCCACCCAATGTCGCGCGGCCTTCCGCGCAGGCGGTCTTAAGCCCCAGTTGCGCGGCGCGGATCGCGGCGACATAGCCGCCCGGGCCGGCGCCGATGACGAGAAGGTCGTAGTCGTAAGTTGCTTCGGCCATTTTTTACCTCGTTCCCCGGCGAAGGCCGAGGTCCAGTCTCGAACAAAGAAACGGCGCAAAGCGCCGCCTGGACCCCGGCCTTCGCCGGGGAACAGGGCTGGCGGCGACATAGGGGGGCGCGGCCCGCGAATCCACCCCGCCTATTTCTGGCGCGGGCTTTCGAGGCCCTCGCCGCCGTCGATCAGTCGCCCGGCGCGCTGTTCCTTGACCGCGCGCAGCAGGGTGCGCGCGGCGTTGCGGACTTCCTCCTGGATGCACAAATCGGCGTCGAGCTCGTCGTGGCTGGTGGCGTAGGGTTTCCAGTAACCGATGTAGCGGTCGAGTTCGGCGCTCGGCCCGGCGGGCTTCAAATGCATGAAACGGAGCCAGTCGGCGAGCGCGCGGCGGACGTTCTCCGCACCCTCGACGTCGCCATGGACGACGACCGAAAAGGTGCGGTTTTCGAGATGACGCGGGTAAGGCCAGCCATCGAGTTCGAGCTGCTTGGCCTGCTTGGCGTCCTTGCCCTGCGTGCTCGACGGATCGGCATTGCCGCCATCGGCGCATACTAGCCGATCCATCATCAGCTTGAGCGGCGAGGTCGGCGAGTACCAATTTACGGGCGTGATGATCATAATCCCGTGGGCGCGGACCCACATCGGATAAATGTCGTTCATCCAGTCCTGCGTCTGGCCCAGCGAATGGTTCGGGTAGCAGCTGCACGGCCAGTGGCACAGCGCAGCGGCGGTCGAGAAGCACGCCTTGCAGGGGTGGATGTTGCGGCCATACTCGCTCGCCAGGCGGGCGAGGTCGAGCGTGCGAACCATCGTCCCGTCGACCCCGCAAATCTCCTCGGCGAGCTTGAGCAGGCGCCAGCTCTTCGACATTTCGCCGGGGCAGGTATGTTCGGAGCGCGACGAGGCATTGATCAGCAGGATGCACGGCGGCTGCGAAGGGTCGTCATGCTCGGCTTGCGCCATATCGACGGCGGCCTTGGCGGCGATCCAGTCGACCGACAGGTCGTAGTCGGGATCGGCAAAGCCCTCTCCGGCCTTGCGCGTGACGGGCGACTTGCGATGGTTCGAATAGCCATCCCACGCGATCCCGGCGACCCGGTCGAGCTCGCTTGTCGCCGCGCCGAACGCGGGGTCGGCGAATTGCTCAAGGAAGCGTTGGCGAAACTCGGTTTCGTCAAGCTGGGGCGAGGGCATTCCCTTGCGCGGATCGGGGGCGGTGGTCATGAAAGGTGAACGAGAGTGGCGGCCTCCTGTTCCCCGGCGCAGGCCGGGGGTCCAGGGCGATACAAAGCAGCGCTGTCGCGCTCCTGGGCCCCGGCCTTCGCCGGGGTACAACTTAGAGGTCGATCAGCAGGCGCGTCGGGTCCTCGATCGCTTCCTTGACGCGGACGAGGAAGGTGACCGCCTCGCGGCCGTCGATCAGGCGGTGGTCGTAGCTTAGGGCGAGA
>CAXSCF010000131.1:0-2808 GCA_964235815.1 uncultured Sphingomicrobium sp. | reverse complement strand
GTGCGACGAGCGTCGCCGCGGCCACGCTGAAGCGGCTTTCGATGTTCGTGCTGCGGGCGAAATGCCGGCTGACCGACGCGGCCGGCGAGCTGCACTTGGAGGGCGCCGTGGGCGCGACCGCGCTCGCCGCCGCCGAAGGACTGGCGCCTTGGCAGCGGCGGCCTGCCGCCGGCGGCAGCGGGAGCGTCGTGCGCCTGCCGGATGTCGACGGCATCGCGCGTTGCATCATCGCCTCGGGCGGGAACCAGGATCCGGACGCCGCCTCGAACCTGCCACCGAGCGCGGTTCACCCGCCAGCGCTGCCCCTAGGCGTGTGGCAGCGGCTAGAAGTGCGGTCGGGCATCCCGCGCATCGAAGCAGTGACCGCCGACCGGTTCGTGCCGCAGATGATCAACTTCGAGGCCATCGGCGGCGTCGACTTCAGCAAGGGTTGCTACCCCGGGCAGGAGATCGTCGCCCGCAGCCAGTACCGCGGCACGCTCAAGCGCCGGATGTTCATCTACGAGTGCGACACGGCCGCCGTCCCTGGCGCCGAGGTCTTCGACGCCGCCGACCCAACGCAGCCCGCCGGGATGGTCGTCAACGCCGCGCCGGCTGAATCCGGCAGCGGCTCGGTTGCGCTGGTCGAAGTCAAGCTGAGCGCGCACGAACGCGGCGGCCTGCATCTCGCAGCGGTCGACGGCCCGGCGCTGCGCGGCGGCACCCTCCCCTACGAATTGCCGACGACCGCCTGATCGCGCGGTGGCCGGCCGCTGCTCGGGACCGCGTAACGCGCTCGGCCGATGGGTCGTGACGGCCAATGTGCATTGGCTGGGGCACACCCTTAACAAGTCCTCGCGGAGCCGCGCGCCTGGTGTGGGGATGGCCAAGCGTGGCCCTGCCAATCCCAGCGAGCGATCAGACTGTGGCTCCGGCCTCCGACGCTTTGGGAATTCAGGCCCCGCCAATGGCGACTATGTACCCCAACGCACAGACAAAGCAAATCGACGCCGCAGAATAGTTTTTGAACTTCGGTCGGATCAAGTCCGTCGTCGCGCCGGCGGAGTCGATGGCCGCGTTTCCGCGTGGCGTCAAGAAAGGGTGCAGTGGGAAAACAAGTCGAGCATCGGTGTGTATTGCGGATGTCGAAAGGGTGAGATCAGCATGAACACCTGGCAGGTCGTCGTTGCAATCGCTGCGGTCGTTCTCAGTGGCCTGATCGCGGGGCAGATGCTCGCGATCGGGCTGGCGGACCAAGCCGTCCGGAGCCTGCCTGAGACCAGCTGGACCTTGCGGTTTCAAGCTGAAAACACGCTGTTCACGAAGACGATGCCACCTGCCCTTATCGTTCCACTCGCTGGCCTGATCGCGATGATTTTCCTGAGCGCAGGGGCGCGAAGAATCTTGTTCGGCGTTGCCGCGGCCTTCGAGGCGATCGTCCTGGTGATCACCCTGGCGGTGAACGTACCGATGAACAACGAGGTTCAGTCCTGGCAGGCTGGCGCGGCGCCTTCCACTTGGATGGTGGTGCGTGACCGGTGGCTCCGCTTTCATTGGCTGCGCACTGCATTGGGAGTGGCCGCGTTCACATTGGCAACCATTGGACTCGCCGTTCAACCTTGATCGGGGAATGCGCGGCGGGAAAGGACGTGGAAGGTCGCCGGGGCGGTTTGGCGATCTCCGAATCGTTGGGTCATTCGAAGTGAAGGAAGCAATCATGAGCAATGGAAATCCTGGCACGATGCGCGCGGCGCGTATCCACGCCACCGGCGGCATCGATCAAGTGCACATCGAGACCGTCCCGATGCCGACCATCGACGGTGACCACGTGCTGGTCCGCATCGAAGCGGCGGGCATCAATCCCGTCGATTGGAAGACCCGCGAAGGGCAATCGCCTGCGACCTTGCCGCTGACGCTCGGCCACGATCTCGTCGGTCGCGTCGTCGCGGTCGGGCCAAACGCGGCCGACCGCTTCGCCGTCGGCGAACGCGTCTATGCGATGGCCGCGGACGGCGCCTTCGCCGAGTGCGCCGCGGTCCCCGCCGCGGCGCTCGCGCCGACGCCCGCCGGGATGAGCGCGGCCGAGGCGGCGGCGATTCCCATGCCGGCGCTGACGGCCTGGAGGGCGCTGTTCGATATTGCCGGTTTGAAAGCCGGCGAGCGCGTGTTGATCCATGGCGCTGGCGGCGGGGTCGGCGGCCAGGCGGCGCAGCTCGCCAAGCAGCGGGGCGCCTGGGTCGCGGCGACCGCTTCGGGCGACGATCTTGCGCGATTGCGCAAGTGGGGCCTCGACCTCGTGATCGATTACAAGGCCGAGGCGTTCGACGCCGTGGTCTCGCGGGCCGGTGGCGTCGATGTCGTGCTCGACGTGGTCGGCGGCCAGACGCGCGACCGGTCGTGGGCGGTGCTGCGCGATGGCGGTCGAATGGTCTCGACCTTGGGCAAGACCGAGCCGCCCGCCGATGCGGCCGCTCGCGGCGTCAAGGGACTGCCCGAATGGCATGCGGCCCCCGATGGCGCGCGGTTGGCAGAGGTCACCGCTTTGTTCGACCAGGGTGCGCTCGGCGTTTCCGACCCGAAGCGCTTCCCGTTGGCGGATACGGCCCGGGCGATGGACGCCGCCGAACACGGGCATGCCGGCAAGGTCGTGATCGAAACCGGCGCCTAGAGGCATCGGTTGTCGGCGGGGGAGTTCCGGGGCGTTCCGCGTGGCGTTGTCGAGCCGGAGTCCGGGTCGCGGGGTCGAGGTCGATGAACCGTCGCGATCCGGACCGCCGCGCCTGCTCAGAGCCGCTTGACCATCTCGATGTGGGTTATCCCGGCATCGTC
>CAXSCF010000130.1:0-2841 GCA_964235815.1 uncultured Sphingomicrobium sp. | reverse complement strand
CGAGGAGGGCGAGGAGCAGCGCCTCAGCGACCTGCGCGCCGACATGAAGGCGGCGGCGCGGATCGAGGGCGATCTGGGCGCGCTCGACGGATTGTTCGGCGGGTCGGGCGGAGGCCTGTCGCAATTGCGCCAGGCGGCGCGGCGGCTCGAGCGGATCGCCGAGGCGCATCCCTTGCTGGCCGAAGCGTTGATCGCGACCGACCGCGCCACGATCGAAGCAGCCGAGGCCGAGCAGAAGATCGACGAAGCACGACGCGCGCTGGCCCATTCGCCGGCGGAACTCGATGCCGCCGAAGCGCGATTGTTCGAAATTCGCGCGATGGCGCGCAAGCATCGCGTCGAGGCCGACCAACTCGCGGCTTTGCTCGTGCAACTGGTCGATCGCCGCGCCGCGATCGATCATGACGCGCATCATCTCGTCGCGCTGGAAGGCGCGCTGACCGTGGCCGAGGGCGACTTTGCCCGTGCGGCGGAACAGGTCCGCGAACAGCGCCGACGGGCGGCCGAGCGGCTCGATGCGGCGATGGTTGCCGAACTCCCGCCGCTCAAGCTCGACGCAGCCAGGTTTCGCACCGCGATCGGGGTCCTCGAGCCCGGCCCGAGTGGGATCGACCGCGTCGAATATGAAGTCTCGACCAACCCCGGCGCGCCGTTCGGGCCGTTGACCCGAATCGCCTCGGGCGGCGAATTGTCGCGCTTCATCCTCGCGCTCAAGGTCGCGCTCGCCGAGGCGGGGGGGGCAACGACGATGATCTTCGACGAGATCGACCGTGGGGTCGGCGGCGCGGTGGCGAGCGCGATCGGCGAGCGGCTGGCGCGGTTGGCGAAGAAATCGCAATTGCTCGTTGTCACCCACTCGCCCCAGGTCGCGGCGCGCGCGGCGCACCATTATCGAATCGAAAAGGCGCATGACGGGACGGTCACGCGGACCAGCGTGCGCAAGCTCAGCCCCGATGAACGGCGCGAGGAGATTGCGCGGATGCTGTCGGGCGCGGCGATTACCGACGAAGCCCGCGCGCAAGCGGTCAAACTGCTGGAGGCTATATGAGCGAGACACGGACGATCGAAGATGGCGGCTTGCGCCACGAACTGGTCAGCGACGGCAGCGGTGCGACGCGCCCGGGGGTGATCCTGTTCCCGACGGTGATGGGCGTTACCGACCTCGAGCGCGGGTTCGCGGCGCGGCTGGTCGGCGAGGGCTATGCGGTCCTGCTCGCCGATCTGTACGGACGGCGCTTTACTCCCGCCGAACGCGACGCGGCGGTGGCGGGGATGACCATTCTGCGCAAGGATCGGGCGGCGCTGCGCTATCGCTTGCTCGGCGTGCTTGCCCGCGCGATCGAGCAGGAGGAGATCGACGACGAGCGCGTCGCAGGTATCGGCTTCTGCTTCGGCGGTCAGAATGCGCTCGACCTCGCCCGTTCGGGGGTAGAGATTGCCGGGGTGGCGAGCTTCCACGGGCTGTTCGACCCGCCTGGGCTTCCCACGCAGCCGATCGTGGCCAAGGTGGCGGCGTATCACGGGTGGGACGACCCGCTGGTCCCGCCCGAAGCGGTGGTCGCGCTCGCTGCCGAGCTGACCGCGGCGGGCGCCGACTGGCAAATTCACGCCTTCGGCCATGTCGGCCACGGCTTCACCAATCCGGGAGCGACCGGGGCAATGCCGGGCATCAAGTATGATGAGCGCACCGCGCGGCGGGCGTGGGCGGGGTGCGACGCCTTCCTGGCGGAATGCTTTGCGTGATCGAAGACGGCGTTTCGGAAGCCGCGGCGGCCAATCGCCTGATGCGGCTCGCCAAGGAGATCGCCAGGCATGATCGCGCTTATCACGACGCCGACGCGCCGCTGATCGGCGATGCCGATTATGATGCTCTGGTGCGCGAAAATGCCGCGCTCGAGGCGCAGTTTCCGCACCTCGTTCGCGCCGATTCGCCGTCGCGCAACGTCGGGGCGGCGCCAACTTCGAGCCTCGCCAAAGTCGCCCACGCCAGGCCGATGCTGAGCCTCGACAATGCCTTTAGCCAAAGCGAAGTGGCCGAGTTCGTGGCCCGAGTGCGGCGCTTCCTCAATCTTGCTCGTGATGCCGACGTCGCGCTGACCGCCGAGCCCAAGATCGACGGGCTGTCCTGCTCGCTGCGCTATGAGGATGGCGTGATGATCATGGCGGCGACGCGCGGCGATGGCAGCGTGGGCGAGGACGTCACTGCGAACGTGCGGACGATTGCCGACATCCCGCCGACGATCGCTGCCCGCGGCGTGATCGAAGTGCGCGGCGAGGTGTACATGTCGAAGGCGGATTTCGCGGCGTTGAACGAGCGTCAGGCGACGGCGGGCGGCAAGGTGTTCGCCAATCCGCGCAATGCCGCGGCGGGATCATTGCGGCAAAAGGACCCGGCGGTGACCGCGGCGCGACCGCTGCGCTTCCTGGCGCATGGCTGGGGGGAATTGAGCGAGCCGCTCGGAGCGACCCAGAGCGCGGCGATGGCGCGGCTCGCGGGGCTGGGCTTTCCGCTCAGCGCGCTGTTCATGCGGGTCGAGACGCTCGACGCCGCGCTGGCGCAGTTTGCGGCGATCGAGCGGGCGCGGGCCGAGTTGCCGTTCGACATCGACGGGGTGGTCTACAAGATCGATCGGCTCGACTGGCAGCAGCGGCTGGGACAGGTGGCGCGCGCCCCGCGCTGGGCGCTGGCGCACAAGTTCCCCGCCGAACAGGCCGAGACCGTGATCGAAGCGATCGATATCCAGGTCGGGCGGACTGGCAAGCTGACCCCGGTCGGGCGCTTGACCCCGGTCGGGGTGGGCGGGGTGATCGTGGCCAACGTCACGCTCCACAATCGCGACG
>CAXSCF010000129.1:0-2851 GCA_964235815.1 uncultured Sphingomicrobium sp. | reverse complement strand
GTGAAGCGACCGCGCGGGATTTCCACCGCGGCGTCGGGGGATCGGCGCGCTCCCCTCCTCGACCCCGAGCGCCTAAATTTCGCCGATCGCATGATCGAGCCATTCGCGGTCGCGATCGACCTCGTCGAGCGCGGCGCGGGCGTCATCGAATTGGCCGCGAAGATCGGTCCAGTTGGACCATGCGCGCGACACCGCGGTCGTATCGACCCCCCCGAAGCGGTCGAGCAAGGCGCGGTGTCCCTTGGGATTGAGCAGTCCGCGATCGTCCTGTTGGCCGTGGATTTCAACCAGCCCCGCCCCCGCTTCGCGAAGGGTCCCGGCAGGCACCGCCATGCCTCCGACAAAGGCGCGGCTGCCGCCATCGGACCTGAGCGTTCGGCGCAACAGCAGCGGCTCCCCCGGGTCGGGCTCGATCCCCTGATCGGCGAGCAAGGCGAGGCTGTCATGATCGGCGGCAAGGGCGAACGCCGCCGTGACCGATGCCTGCCCCTGCCCGGCGCGAACCAATCCGGTGTCGGCGCGCGCCCCAAGCGCCAGCCCAAGCGCATCGAGCAGGATCGACTTGCCCGCACCGGTTTCGCCGGTGAGCACGCCAAGACCCGGTTCGAATTCGAGGTCGAGCGCCTCGATCAGCACGACGTCGCGGATGGAAAGTTGCCGCAGCACCGTCCGCGTTGCAGACTAGCCGCGCGGCGCGTTGTGCTGGATCAGCTTGAAACTGCGCGCATACCATTTGCTGCCCGGGTAGTTGGCGCCGAGCACCGCCGCCGCCTTGCTCGCCTCCGACGGCATTCCGAGGTTGAGATAGGTTTCGACGAGCCGCTCGAGCGCTTCGGGGGTGTGGCTAGTGGTCTGATATTTGTCGATCACCAGCCGGAATCGCGTCGCGGCGGCAAGCCATTCGCCCGAACGCTGATAGAAACGCCCGATTTCCATTTCCTTGCCGGCCAAGTGGTCGCCGATCAGATCCTGCTTCAACCGCGCGTCGGCGGCGTAGCGGCTCTGAGGATAGCGGCGAATCAGCTCATTGAAGGCGTCCGCCGCCTGCTGGGTAATCTTCTGGTCGCGGCCGACATCCTCGATCTGCTGATAATAGCTCATCGCGGTCAGATAGGATGCGTAAGCGGCGTCCTTATTGCCCGGATGGATCGTCAGGAAGCGCTGCGACGAGCTGATCGCCTCGGGATATTTTTGCGCCATGTAATAGCTGAATGAGCTCATCAATTGCGCGCGGCGCGCCCAGATAGAATAAGGATGCTGGCGCTCGACCTCGTCGAACAGAGCCGCCGAACGGACATAGTCCTTGCGGTCGAGCGAGGCCTTGGCCAGCCCGTACAGCGTATTGACGTCGCGCGCGATGTACGTCGTATCGGTCTTGACCTTCTTGCCCGCGCAGGCGGACAGCGGCAAGGCGAGGGCACAGGCAGCGAGCAGGATCGCGCGGCTAATTTTGATCGACATGGGTATCCCTTATCCTTCGCCGCGTGGAACGCCAAGCGGCCATCTGCCCCATTATCGGTCGGTGCCCTTACGCCGCCCCCGGCACAGCCTCCTGCGCGTCGTCCCGAACGAAGCTGTCGGGGGTTACCCCGAGCCAAACCAGGATCGGCGCCGAAATATAGATTGACGAGTAAGTGCCGATGAAGATCCCGAGGAAGATTGCGATCGTCAGTCCGAAGATAACCTCTGGGCCGAGCAGCAACAAGGCCGCCAGTGCGAGCAGGATCGACAGCGAAGTGACCATCGTCCGGCTCAGCGTCTCGTTGAGCGACAGGTTGAGCAAGGGGACGATCGCCATCTTGCGATATTTGCGCAGATTCTCGCGGATTCGGTCATAGATCACGACGGTGTCGTTGAGCGAATAGCCGACGATCGTGAGGATCGCCGCGACGACATTGAGATCAACCTGCAACTGGGTCAGCGAGAAGAATCCGAGCGTCATCGACACGTCGTGGAACAGCGTGACCAGCGCGCCGACCCCAAACTGCCATTCGAAGCGCAGCCAGATGAACAGCGCGATCCCGAGCATCGCAAACAGGATCGCCAGCGCGCCGTCCTTGGCCAGCTCGTCGGACACCTTGCCCGATACGCTTTCGCCGGCCGAGACCTTCGCCCCGGGATATTGACTGGTGACGAAGGCGCGGACCTGGCTCACCACCTTGTTGGCGGCGGCATCGGGGCCGTCGGGCTTGGGCAGCCGGATCTGATAGGTGCGATCGTCGCCAAATGCCTGGATGCTGGCGTCGCCGACCCCCAGCGTGGCGATCCGGCCGCGCAACTGTTCGATGTCGACCGGCTTGGCGAAGGTCGTACGGACGACCTGCCCCCCGACGAAGTCGATGCCGAGGTTGAGCCCGCGCACCGCGACCAGCGCGAGGCTGGCGACGGTGGCGATAATCGACAGGATGAGCGCGATATTGCGCCACTTCATGAAGTCGATGTTGGTGTCGTCGGGGACCAGTTTGAGCAGGCGCATGGCGTCGATCCTAAATATGCAGCTCGCGCGGGCGCGCCTTGCGCACCCACAGCGACACCAGCATCCGGGTAAAATTGACCGCGGTGAAGACCGAGGTGATGATCCCGATCAGCAACACCACCGCGAACCCGCGGATCGGCCCCGATCCGAAATAAAACATCAGCGCGGCAGCGATGGTGTTGGTGATATTGGCGTCGAAGATCGCGGTCGAGGCTTCCTTATAACCGGTCTCGAGCGCGTCCATCACGCGCCGCCCGCGCCGCACTTCCTCGCGGATGCGTTCGTTGATCAGCACGTTGGCATCGACCGCGGCGCCGATGGTCAGCACGAAGCCGGCGATCCCGGGCAAGGTCAGCGTGGCGTTGAGCAGGGCCA
>CAXSCF010000128.1:0-2879 GCA_964235815.1 uncultured Sphingomicrobium sp. | reverse complement strand
AGGGCCACTCGCAGTCGGTCATCCGCACCGGCAAATTGGCGGTCAACCTCGACGCGAAGACGGTCGAGGTCGACGGCAGCCGGGTCCATCTGACGGGCAAGGAATATGCGATGCTCGAGCTGCTGTCCTTGCGCAAGGGCACCACGCTGACCAAGGAAATGTTCCTCAACCATCTCTACGGCGGAATGGACGAGCCAGAATTGAAGATCATCGACGTGTTCATCTGTAAGCTCAGGAAGAAATTGAGCCTGGCGTGCGGCGGGGACAATTATATCGAGACGGTGTGGGGCCGCGGTTATGTGCTGCGCGACGTCGACGGCGATGTCGCCACCCCCGAGATCGCGGCGGTCGCCTGAGACTTTCTGAGCGACGCGCGTGAATGCCATAATGCAGAGCAGCGAAGCGGGTCGCGGCTCAGGCGCAAAGCGGCGACCGTGTCCCGCAGCGGGACAGCGTGCCCCGTAGTTAACAAAAGATTTATTGACGAAGATTTAACCCTGTGCGAATTCCCCGACCACATCTGGTGGGGGACATTCAATGAATCTGGTTCGTGCGATCACAGTTGCAGCACTGTTCGGGGTATGCGCCTCGCCCGCCATGGCGCAGCAAATCATCGGCGCGACCTCGGCGACGATCAATTCGGGCGGCCCCGGGTTCGGATCGATCAACGACACGCGCAATCAAGCGGGCCTTTCCGCCAATTACGTCAGCGGCGTGACCAATTATAACACTTTCGTTGCGACCACGAGCCATGACCTCGCCTTTTCCGGGAATGAGTGGTTTTCGAATAGCGGCGTGACCAGCGCGTCGGTCACCTATGACCTTGGATCGGTGTTCGGGATCAACGCGTTCGCACTGTGGAACGAGGACGCAGCCGGGATCGGGTCGTTCAACCTCTTGACCTCGCTCGACGGCATCACCTTCATCTCGGCGCTAACCGCGTCGCCGACCAATACGCCGAACAATACCAATTATCTGGCGCAGTCGTTCGGCTTCGGCGCGATCAATGCGCGCTACGCCCGCCTCGACATGTCGGCCTGCCCGCAACAGCCCGCCTTGTTCGATGGCTGCGCGATCGGCGAAGTCGCCTTCCGCACGGCCGCGGTCAATGGCGCAGTGCCCGAGCCGGCGACCTGGGCGATGATGCTGTTCGGCTTCGGCGCCATCGGTGTCGCCACGCGGCGCCGCAAGACCGCCAGCCACGTCCTGCTTCAGGCCGCCTGAACCCGGGCGTTAACGTTCATCGATCGAGTCAGCGCCCGGCCTGCAAAGGTCGGGCGTTCGATTGTCCGCTCGCGCTGCGCTCAACTCCTTTCCCCTCGCGCCTGAGCGAGGATCCCGCCGCTTTTGCGGCGGGAGGGTGAGGCCGCGGCGCCTTATCGGCCGAGGCCCACCCCCATCCGGCGCTTCGGCTCCCTCTCCCGCGAGCGGAGAGCGGATGATGCGTCCTACCCCCGAAGCTCGGGCATATGGCCTTCGTCGATCGGGTCGCTGAACTTGGTCACGCGCGCATCGAACCGCATGCGCACCTTGCCGGTCGCGCCGTGGCGCTGCTTCGCGACGATCAGATCGGCCATTCCGTGGACGCGTTCCATGTCGCGCTGCCAGGTTTCGTGGGCTTCGTAGATTTTGGCGTCGTCGCCGTCCTTGGGAATCTTGGGCTCGCGCGCGGCGACGTAATAATCCTCGCGATACACGAACATGACGATGTCGGCGTCCTGCTCGATCGAGCCCGATTCGCGCAGATCGGACAGCATCGGCTTCTTGTCCTCGCGCTGTTCCACGGCGCGTGACAGCTGCGACAAGGCCATCACCGGCAAATCGAGCTCCTTGGCGAGCTGCTTCAAGCCGCGGCTGATCTCCGAAATTTCCTGGACGCGATTGTCGTTCGATCCGGGCCTTCCCGATCCCGACAGCAATTGGAGGTAATCGACCACGATCATGCCGATGCCCTTCTGCCGCTTGAGCCGCCGCGCGCGGGCGCGGAGCGCCGCGATCGTCAGACCGGGAGTGTCGTCGATATACAGGGGCAGCGTGCTCAATTCGCCGGCCGCGCGGGCCAGGCTGCGGAACTCCTGCTGGCTGATCTTGCCCATGCGCAGATTTTCCGAACTGATGTTGGATTGCTCGGCGAGGATGCGGGTCGCGAGCTGGTCGGCCGACATTTCGAGGCTGAAGAATGCGACCGGCGCGCCGGCCGACTTGGCCGGATCGATGCCGTCCTCCTGGTCACGGACAAAGCGCTGGGCACAGGCAAAAGCGATGTTGGTGGCGAGGCTGGTCTTGCCCATCCCCGGGCGTCCAGCGAGGATCGACAGATCGCTCTTGTGAAGCCCGCCGATCTTAGCGTTGATCCCGTCGAGCCCGGTCGTCACCCCCGACAGATGCCCGCCCGAATTGAGCGCTTTCTCGGCTTGCTCGAGCGCCAGCTTGGTCGCCTCGCCAAAGCTCTTGACCTTGCCCTCGTTGCCGCCTTGTTCGGCGACGCGGTACAATTCGGTTTCGGCGCGTTCGATCTGCTCGAGCGGGGCAACGTCCTCCGACGTGTCCATCGCGCCTTCGACCATGTCGCGCCCGACCCCGACCAAAGCGCGGAGCAAGGCGAGATCGTAGATTTGCGCGGCGAAATCCCGCGCCCCGATCACCGCCGCGCCCGACCCCGTCAGTTGCGCCAGATAGGATGGCCCGCCGATTTCGCGCATCGCCTCATCGGCGTCGAAGATCGGTTTGAGCGTGACCGGATTGGCGACCATATTCTTGTCGGTCATGCGCAGGATCGCTTCGTAGATCCGACCGTGGAGCGGCTCGAAGAAATGGTGCGGTTTCAAGCGCAGCTGGACGTCCTCGACGAGCCGGTTGTCGATCATCAGCGCGCCGAG
>CAXSCF010000127.1:0-3209 GCA_964235815.1 uncultured Sphingomicrobium sp. | reverse complement strand
AGGGCACCGACCGAGCCGGCGGCGCTATGCGCGGCCGCGATGGACGACACGATCGAGGCGCTGCTCGACTGGCGGGCGGTCAAGGCCGGCGATTTCATCTATCTGCCTTCCAACACCATCCACGCCATCGGGGCCGGGCTGACCCTGATCGAGATCCAGCAAAATTCGGACACCACGTATCGGCTGTACGACTATGGGCGCGACCGGCCGCTTCACCTCGAGCAGGGACTGGCGGTGGCCGATCCGACGCCGTTCACGATCCAGCCGATCGTCGGCGAGGTGTCACCGGGCCGGACCATCATGGTCGAGGGGCCAAAGTTCGTGCTCGAACGGCGGGCGGGCGGCGAGCATCGGCTTGCCTTGCCCGCCGAGGTCCAGGCGTGGCTGGTGCCCATTAAGGGCGCCGGGTCGGTCGATGATATAGCCTTCGAGGCGGGCGAATGCGTACTTCTGACGGGCACGGCCCAAATCCTTGCCGAAGCGGGCAGTGACTGGCTGCTTGCCTATCCGGGAAGCGAGCGGATCTAGCGCGGGAATTTCGGCGCGGCGAACTGATATTCCGAATGTGGCGGATAAGCGTTCGGCAAGTGGAGAATGACGTTGAGCCTGATCGGTCTGTTTCTGTCCAAATTGCTGACCCGTGGGCGGCTCCACCTGATTTCGCCCGATGGATCGCGCGAAAGTTTTGGCCCGGGCGGTGCCGAAGAAGTGACCGTGCGGCTGCATGACAAGCGCGTTGCGCTGGACATTGCGCGCGACCCGAAGCTGGCCTTTGGCGAGGCGTACATGGACGGTCGACTGACAATCGAGCAGGGCGATATCTCGCAACTGCTGGCGATGGCGCTCGGCAACAACCGGTGGGAAGACGGCGGCGGCGCACGGGCCGCGCTCGGCGGCCGGCGGCGCGGACTGTCGTCCTTGTTCATGCCGCTGTTGAAGCCGATCCTGCGGCGCAATCCGCCGGCCAGATCGCGGCAGAATGTCGCGCATCACTACGATTTGTCGGACCAATTGTACGAATTGTTCCTCGACCGCGACCGGCAATATAGCTGCGCTTACTTCACCGATCCGGCCAACAGCCTCGACCAGGCTCAAGCCGATAAAAAGGCGCATATCGCCGCCAAGCTCCATCTGCAGCCGAAGCAGCGCGTGCTCGATATCGGCTGCGGTTGGGGCGGGACCGCGCTCTATCTCCACCAGGTCGCCGACGTCGACGTGCTCGGCGTGACATTGTCGGAGGAGCAGTTGAAGGTCGCCCGGCGGCGGGCGGCGGACGCGGGCGTCGCGGACCGGGTCAAGTTCGAGCTGGTCGACTATCGCTCGCTGACCGGCACGTTCGACCGGATCGTGTCGATCGGCATGTTCGAACATGTCGGCGCGGCGCATTATGACGAGTATTTCGCCACCTGCCGCGACCTGCTTGCGCCCGATGGCGTGATGCTTCTCCACACCATCGGCAGGCTCGGCGTCGCGGCGCTCAATCCCGACCCGTTCGTGACCAAATATATCTTTCCCGGCTACCATTTGCCGTCACTGTCGCAGATTTGCGACGCGAGTCAGAAAGCGCGGCTGATCGCGTCCGACGTCGAGACGCTGCGCCTCCATTACGCCTACACATTGCGCCTGTGGGTGGAGCGCACCCAGGCCGCCAAGGCCGAGATCGTGGCGCTGTACGACGAGCGCTTCTATCGCATGTGGGAATTCTACCTGGCCGGGGCAGCGATGCTGTTCGAGACCGGCGCCGGGTGCAATTACCAGGTGCAGTTCATCCGCGACCGCCGCGCCCTGCCAGTCGTCCGCGACTATATGGCGGAGGCCGAAAAGAGCTACCGCGCAGTGCCCGCGAAGTGAGATTGAGCAATGAGGGTTGGGGAAATTGGCGCGCCCGGAACGATTCGAACGTCCGACCCTCAGATTCGTAGTCTGATGCTCTATCCAGCTGAGCTACGGGCGCGCGGTGGGCTGGCTATTAGGGGCAAGGGTGGGCGCGCGCAACCCTGTTGACGGGGGAATATGCGGTGCGTTGCGCCGGTGCCCAGGGGGCCTTACACCGAGCGCGATGAACCGAATTGCCGCTTTGCCATTGCTCGTCGGACTGGCCGCCTGCGCCGCGTCGCCGGCGACCGAACCATCGCTTGCGCCCCGCGCGGCGGAACGGATCGACCCGCGCCTGCCGCTGCCTTCGGAGGCCCCGACGGGGGTGGTCGATCCCGCGCTTGCCAGCCGGCTCGCGCAATCGGTCGCCGCGGGACGCGACGGCCAGCGCACGTTTGCGGCGCAGGTGGGTAATGCCCAGGCGCTCGCTGGTGCCGCCGGTCCGGCGCAGAGCGAAAGCTGGATCGTGGCGCAGCAAGCCTTGTCGGGGCTCGAGGGTGCGCGGGCCAAGACGACCGCGGCGCTGGCCGAGATCGACTCGATCGCCTCGGCGCGGATCCAGAACGGGGGCGGGTTGAGCCCGGCCGATCTGGCGGCGGTCGAGGCGGCGTCGCGCGAGCTTGGCGCAATCGCCGAACAGCAGGACGCGATTATCGCCCGGATCGGGGAGAGGCTCCGTTAAGCGAGTGCCGCCGTGCGCGCGCGCGGCCATTCCGGCGCGTCGATCCGCCAAATCAAGGCGGGATTGAGTTCTGGCCCGAAGCGCGTGTCCTCGAAATCCATTTCGGCGCGGCGGGCCATGCCGAGCCGCACCATCAATCCCTGGCTGGCGAGATTGTCGGGGACGGTCATGGCGATCACGTGCGGCGCGGCGAAGCGGCCGAAAGCAAGGTCGAGGCTGGCGATGGCGGCTTCCTTGGCGATCCCCCTCCCCCATGCGCTTTCGCGCAGGCGCCAGCCGATCTCGTGCTGGTCGGTGAGGTCGCCTGCGCCCGGCGCATTGACCCGCTTGAGCCCGCAGAAGCCCTGGATCTCTCCTGATTCCCGATCCTCGATGATCCAGAAACTGTGGCCGTGATCGCGCTGGAAGCCGAGCATGCGCTGGTGCGCTTCGGCCCATTGATCGGGGGTCTGGACGCCGCCGAGATAGCGCATTACCGCGGGCGTGTTCATGATCGCGTAAAAGGCGTCGCGGTCGTCCTCCCCGGCCCACTCGCGTAGCCGCAGCCGCTCGGTCTCGGCGACGATTTCAGCCATTGATCAGTCGGGCGGCGTCGAGCGCGTGATAGGTCAGCACGCCGGTCGCGCCGGCGCGCTTGAACGCCATCAGCGTC
>CAXSCF010000126.1:0-3237 GCA_964235815.1 uncultured Sphingomicrobium sp. | reverse complement strand
AAGTCGAAGATGATGGAATTGTCGGGCGGGATGAAGCGCCGGGTGATGATCGCCAAGGCCCTCAGCCACGAGCCCGCGATCCTGTTCCTCGACGAACCGAGCGCGGGGGTCGACGTCGAGCTGCGGCGCGACATGTGGGCGCTGGTGCGCGACCTGCGCCGCGACGGGACGACGATCATTTTGACGACGCACTACATCGAGGAGGCCGAGGAGATGGCCGACCGCGTCGGGGTCATCCGCAAGGGCGAGCTGGTGGCGCTCGACGATACCGCGGTGCTGATGCGGCAGATGGGCAAGAAGACGCTCAAGATCGCGCTCGACCCGCCGCTCGACGCGCTGCCGACGGGGCTCGTAGCGTGGGGGGCGGTACTCGAGGATGACGGGCAAAGCCTGTGCTATCGCTTCGACAGCCATGCGGAGACGACCGGGATTTCGGGGCTGATGCGCGCGCTCGACGAGCGCAATGTCGGCTACAAGGATCTGTCGACCGAGCAGTCGAGCCTCGAGGATATTTTCGTGTCGCTGGTCCACGGCAGTTCGGAGGATGCGGCGTGAATATCGAGGGCGTGAAATCGATCTATGTGTTCGAGATGGCGCGCGCCAGGCGCACTTTGTGGCAAAGCCTGGTCGCGCCGGTGATCACCACCTCGCTTTATTTCCTGGTATTCGGGACCGCCATCGGCAGCAAGATGAGCGCGATGAACGGGGTCGGCTACGGCAGCTTCATCGTCCCCGGATTGATCTTGCTGTCGGTGCTCACCCAGTCGATTTTCAACGCCAGCTTTGGGATTTATTTTCCGAAGTTTACCGGCACCATCTACGAAACGCTGTCAGCGCCGATCTCGCCCTTCGAGATCACCTTCGCTTATGTCGCGGCGGCGACGACCAAGGCGTGCGTGCTGGCGCTGGTGACGCTGGCGACGGCGGCACTGCTGGTCGAGGTGCATATCGCGCACCCGCTGCTGATGCTGTTGGCGCTGGTGACGATCTCGACCGCGTTCTGCCTGATCGGGTTCACGATCGGGATCTGGGCCAAGAATTTCGAGCAGTTGCAGGTCGTACCGTTGCTCGTGGTCACCCCACTGACCTTCCTTGGCGGGGTATTTTATTCGGTCGCCGCGCTTGGCGAACCGTGGCGCACGGTGACCAAGTTGAACCCGATCCTGTACCTAGTGTCGGGGTTCCGCTGGACCTTCTTCGACCATGCCGACGTCTCCCTGGCGGCGAGCGTGGCGGTGCTGGCGGGGTCGATCCTGCTCCCGCTGGCGGCGATTACATGGATCTTCCGCACCGGGTATCGGCTCAAGAATTAGGGTTTTGCGCGACGGCGCGGAAGGTCAGCCTCCTCGTCATGCCGGGCTCGACCCGGCATCCACCTTCTTGCGGCGAAGCAGGTGGACCCCGGGTCAAGCCCGGGGTGACGGGCGTTTGCGGTCTTGCGGTCTTCCGGCCTTCGCGGCCTTCGCTTGACGTTCAGCCTTGCTGGTCGGCGCGGGAGGCGCCCTGGCCGTCTAGGTTCTGGGCGACGAAGTCCCAATTGATGATATTGTCGAGCACGGTCTTGAGGAAGCGCGGGCGCTCGTTGCGGTAGTCGATGTAATAAGCGTGCTCCCACACGTCGAGCGTCAGCAGCGGGGTCATGCCATTGGCGACGGGGGTATCGGCGTCGTGGAGCGAGGTGACCTCGAGCTTGCCGTTGTTGAGGACGAGCCAGCCCCAGCCGCTGGCGAAGTGGTTGGTCGCTTCGGTGGCGAGCTTTTCGAGCAAGGCATTGTGGTCGCCGAAGTCGCTCGCGATCATCTCGGCAAGCTTGCCCGAGGGCTTGGTCGATCCGGTCGGGGCGAGGCATTGCCAGAAGAAGCTGTGGTTCCAGATCTGCGCGCTGTTGTTGAACAGGCCCTTGTCGCCCTTGTCCTTGGCGGCGGTGATGACCTCGATCAGCGAGGCGCCCTCGAGCCCCTTGTCGCCGAGCATGCCGTTGGTCTTGTCGACATAGGCCTTGTGGTGCTTGCCGTGGTGATAGTCGAAGGTCTCGGCCGACATGTGCGGGACGAGCGCGTCCTTGGCGTAGGGAAGGTCGGGAAGGGTAAAGGGCATGTGGTCGCTCCTGCGGGGGTTTGCTGTTGAACGCCTCTGGGACCGCCGCGTTGCACGTCAACCGCGCTATTCGCCCGCTGCCTCGGTCAAGCGGTGGCGCTTCATCGCATGGCGGATCTGGTCATAGCTCAGGCCGAGCGCGGCAGCGGTTGCGCGCTGATTGAAACGATGGCGGCCAAGTGCTTCTTGAAGAAGCGCTTTTTCATACGCATTGACCGCGGCACGAAGATCGTCGGTGGCGGCGGCGGGCGGAACTCCGCTAGAAGCGATCGACGGCTCGCCCGGAGCGGGCGAAATGCTCGCGCCATCATGTTCGGGCGGCAGCCAGGGCGACTGGAACGGGTCGAACTGGATCGTCGGGATCGGGCGTTCGGGGTCTTCGTGACGATAGACCGCGCGTTCGACCACGTTGCGCAACTCGCGCACGTTCCCGGGCCACTCATACTGATCGAGCAGCGATTGCGCGGGCTCGCTGAACCCGGGCCAATTCGACCATTCGAGCTCGACCGCCATGCGCCGCGCGAAATGTTCGGCAAGCAAGGGGATGTCGCCCTTGCGCACCCGCAGCGGGGGCAAGGTGATTACTTCGAAGCTCAAGCGGTCGAGCAGATCAGCGCGAAACCGCCCTTGGTCGACGAGGCGCGGGAGATGCTCGTTGGTCGCAGCGACGATGCGAACATCGACTCGTACCGGCTTCGACGCGCCGATCCGCGTGATCTCGCCATATTCGACCGCGCGCAGCAGGCGATCCTGCGCGGGCGAGGACAAGGTAGCCAGTTCGTCGAGGAACAGCGTGCCCCCATCGGCCTCCTCGAAGCGCCCGTGGCGCGTCTTGGCGGCGCCGGTGAAGCTGCCCGCTTCATGCCCGAACAATTCGGCCTCGATCAGGTTTTCAGGAAGCGCGGCGCAATTCATCGTCACCAGCGGCCCCGCCCAGCGCCCCGACAAATGGTGAAGCCGTTCAGCAATGAGCTCCTTGCCGGTGCCGCGCTCACCAATTACCAGCACCGGGCGGTTGAGCGGCGCGGCGCGACTGGCGCGTTCGACCGCGTCGAGAAAGGCGAGGCTCGAGCCGACGAATTGATTGCTTCGCTCCATCCCCAACATGTGGTGGCAAATCCCACCATCTGGCAAGCTTTC
>CAXSCF010000125.1:0-3416 GCA_964235815.1 uncultured Sphingomicrobium sp. | reverse complement strand
CAGCGCGCCGATCTGGATCTCGCTGTCGAAGTGACCGATGTTGCAGACGATCGCCATATTCTTCATCGCACGCATGTGGTCGATCGTGATGACGTCCATGTTCCCCGTCGCGGTGACGAAGATGTCCGAGCGCGTGACGGCGTCTTCCATGGTGACGACTTCATAGCCCTCCATCGCCGCCTGCAGCGCGCAGATCGGGTCGACTTCGGTGACGAGGACGCGGGCGCCGCCGTTGCGAAGGCTGGCGGCGCTGCCCTTGCCGACGTCGCCAAAGCCGGCGACGGTGGCGACCTTGCCGGCGAGCATGACGTCGGTCGCGCGGCGGATGGCGTCGACGAGGCTTTCCTTGCAGCCGTAGAGATTGTCGAATTTGGACTTGGTGACGCTGTCGTTGACGTTGATCGCCGGGAAGGGAAGCTTGCCCGCCTTCGACAGCTCATAAAGGCGATGGACGCCCGTCGTCGTCTCCTCGCTGACACCCTTGATCGCGGCGACGGTGCGCGTGAGGTAGCCCGGGCGATCCTTGAGAAAGCCGGTCAGCGTCGCGGCGAACACTTCTTCTTCCTCGTTGGTCGGGGTGAACAAGGCTTCGCCCGCTTCGACACGGGCGCCCCACAGCGCGAACATGGTGGCGTCGCCGCCGTCGTCGAGGATCAGATTGCAGGTCTGGTCATCCCCATCCCTCGACCAGTCGAAGATGCGGACGACATAGTCCCAATATTCCTCGAGCGTCTCGCCCTTGATGGCAAACACCGGAACGCCGCTGGCGGCGATCGCCGCGGCGGCATGGTCCTGGGTCGAAAAGATGTTGCACGACGCCCAGCGAACCTCGGCCCCGAGCGCGGTCAAGGTTTCGATCAGCACCGCAGTCTGGATCGTCATGTGGAGCGAACCGGTGATGCGCGCGCCCTTCAGCGGCTGCGCTGCGCCGAATTCACTGCGCAGCGCCATCAGACCCGGCATCTCGGTCTCGGCAATGTCGATTTCCTTGCGCCCGAAGTCGGCAAGGGTGATGTCCTGAATGACATAGTCCTGAGTGCGAGGTTCAGCCAAAGTCGCCACGTGAAAATTCTCCGACAAGTGAAGGGGCCCGACCGGCAACGCTCGATCGTGGATTGAGGCGCGCCCTACCCTCCCCAGCGCCGGAATGCAAATATAAGGATATCTTTATATCCCGCTTTGGCGAAGCGCTCAGGCGGCCCCGGCTTCGGCGACCAGCAGTCGTGGGTCGATTCCGGCGGCATGAAAGCTCGCGCTCCACCTTCGCTCGACGGGCGTGTCGAACAGGATGTTCGGAACCGCCGGCACCGCAAACCAGCCGTGACGCGTCATTTCCGCGTCGAGCTGTCCCGTGCCCCAGCCGGCATAGCCGAGCGCGACGACGAAGCGGCTCGGACCGCGTCCATCGGCGATGGCCCGCAACACGTCGATCGTCCCGGTCATCGCGCCAATGCCGGTCACGGCGACGGTGTCTTGCCCACCCCAATCGTCGCTGTGGAGAACGAAGCCGCGCCCAGGCTCAACCGGGCCGCCATGATGGACGGGGACATCTGGCGTCTTGCCTGGTGCCAGCCCGAGCTGGCTCATCAAGGCGCGCAACCGGATCCCGCTGCGGTGATGGCCGATTCCGATGCCAACCGCACCGTCTTCGTCATGAACGCACATCGCGATCACCGCCCGCTCGAACCGGGGGTCGCCCATTCCGGGCATTGCTAGGAGCAATTGCCCCGACAGAAAACGCGCGGTGTCCATCCCCCTTCAACGATGCAACGCGACGTACGGTGCCGCAAGCCCTTGAGACTATCGGCGCCGGACCCTATCTCGCTGCCATCATCCAACAGGAGATTTTTTCCATGACCATCAAGGTCGGCGACCGCATTCCGGAAGTCCAGTTGAACCTCGCGACCCCCGACGGACCGGTGCCCGTCAAAAGTGGCGAGTATTTTGCGGGCAAGCGCATCGCATTGTTCGCCGTTCCGGGTGCTTACACGCCGACCTGCTCGGCCAAGCACTTGCCAAGCTATGTCGAAAAGGCGTCCGAACTCAAAGGCAAGGGGATCGACGAGATCGTCGCCACCAGCGTCAACGATGCGTTCGTGATGGGGGCATGGAACAAGGATCAGGGCAGCCAGGACATTACCATGCTGGCCGATGGCAATGGCGAATTCGCCAAGGGTCTTGGGCTTGAGATGGACGGCAGCAAGTTCGGCCTTGGCCAGCGCAGCCAGCGTTATTCGATGATCGTCAAAGACGGCGTGGTCGAGCAACTCAATGTCGAGGCGCCGGGCGAATATGCCGCATCGAGTGCGGAAACGATGCTCGGCCAGCTCTAGCCGCGTGACCTGACACGCATAAAATCGCACGGCGGGGAGCGAGACTTTCCGCCGTGCGTTACGGCCTCACAATGTTTTATTCTGTGAGGAGCATTACGATGGCTACGACCAAGAGCACGACCCCGCCGCGCAAGGCGGCTGCCAAGCGCACCACGACGGCCAAGCCGAGAGCGGTCAGCAGCGCGAGCAAGACCGCGGCAAGCACGCCCGCGAGCGCCACGACCAAGCGCACCACGACCAAAACGCCTACCGCCAAGTCGAGCGCGAGCAAGCCTGCAACGAGCAGGACCAAGGCCGATTCGTCGATCGTCGCGCGGACCGGGCGGACCATCAAGGAGCGTCCGTTCACCTCCGCCGCGATCGCCACCGGTGCGGTGACGGCGGTCGCCGCCGCAGCGGCCGGAGCCTATCTCCTGACGCGCAAGGACAAGTCGTTCAAGGAAGCGAGCGAGGACCTGACCGCCAAGGTCAAGGGCGGCTTGGCGAGCGCCAGCGAGACGGTCAAGGACGGCTTCGCCAGCGCTTCGGAAACGGTCAAGGACCTTAGTCAACGCGGAAGCGACTATCTCAAGGGCGAAAGCGCCGGCAGCGACAGCCGCACGCAGGCCGAAATCGCCGAAGAAGCGCTGACCCTCAAGCAGACCGGCGCGTCGACGAGCCCGGTCGATCGATTGTCGGCCACCGAAATCAAGACCGGCGCAATTTCCTACTGATTGCAAGCCCTCTCCCCTCGGGAGAGGGCTGGGTGAGGGTGACGTCCCTCGAGAGCGGTCACCCTCACCCTTCCGTCGCTGCGCCTTCCTCCCTCTCCCGGAGGAAGAGCGAATTGCCTCACCAGCCGCACTTCTTGCCGGCGTTCTGACGCGCCAGCCAGGCCGACAGCGGCGCGAAATATTCGAGCATTGGCTTGCCCGAAATGTCGCGGTTGCCGGTGAAGGCTTCGAGCGCGTCGGGCCACGGCTTCGAGGCGCCCATCTGGAGCATCGCGTTCAAGCGCGCGCCGACAGCCTTGTTGCCATAGAAGCTGCAGCGGTGGAGCGGGCCTTTCCAGCCCGACATGTCGCACGCCGCCTTGTAGAATTG
>CAXSCF010000124.1:0-3536 GCA_964235815.1 uncultured Sphingomicrobium sp. | reverse complement strand
AAGACTCCGGACTCTGACTCCGTTAATCGAGGTTCGAATCCTCGTCGGGCATCCAAGCCACTCGCCTCAAGTCGCGGCGACACTTGCCGATTGCCGAGGCCGGTCGGCTTCGCGTTCGATGGGAATAATTTCGTTGAATTGTCGATAATCGATGATCGTCGTGCCATCGTCGCTCTGACCGAGGATGTCGGCGAAGCGCGCGTTCCACCGCAGGTCGCGCCCGCCATAAGCCCAGCGTCCATACATCGTGTGCCCGGTGCGATCGTCGGTGCCCGACACGACGATCACCATATCACCATTGTCGGCCCGATCGTGGTCGGACAGCCAATCCTTGAGCGGGCTGTCGTCGTCGATCGGGTGCATGATCGTCCAGGTGAGAGCGAACACCGGATTCGTGGCGCGCACCAGCTTCATGTCGTGGAAGCGCCGCATCCGCCGGCCATCGGTATCCTGATCGGCGATCAGCGACATTGACGCGGTGGCTTCGAAGATCAGGTTGCGACGCTGATTGGCGCAGCGAAACATCAGCGTCGGGACCCCTTCGAAGGGGGTCACCACCGCGACCGTGCTGAACATGATCCGTGCGGTCGGGCGCGAGAAGCGGGCGAAGGCGACCCCGGTGACGAGCGCGACGAACAGGATGCCAAGCGCAATCTCGATCGTCGCGACGACATTCGCGAAGCGCGAGATGGGAACCATGTTGCCATAGCCGACGGTGGCCATCGTATCGACGCTGAACACGAACGCGCGCCAAAAGTGGGTTCCCTCGATTGGCCGCTCGCCCCAGCTGATGCCCGTCGAATTATACCAGTAGAGGATCGCGAACAGCAGATTGAAGGCGATGAAGCTGAGGCAGAACAGTGCGAACAGCGTGGGCCAGGACGCGCGCAGCATGGCATGATAGATATCGGAGACGCCGTGCCGCGCGCCGATCGGGCGGATCTTCATCCGCTGATCGGTCTTGAGCGAGCGCGACAGCGGCTGAAGCGAGCGGTTGGATCGAGGGGCCATTGCGCGACCCTAAGCGAGGCGCGCCATGCAGCCTAGCCCTGAGTGCCCGCGATCCAATGTTCGAGCCGGGTCTTGAGCGAGCGCCGGGAGGGAATGAATCCCGGGGCTTCGGGATCAACGGCGGCATCGGGGGAAGCCGCCGCATCGGATTGATCGTATAGCCTTAGGTTGACCGGCATCTTGGGCCGAAGCGTCTCGCGTCCGCGCATCACATCCTCGGCCGCCGCGAGACTGCGATGGACGTCTTCGGCGGTGAACGGCTTCATCAGGCAACCGAGCGCGAGATCGGGCATCGGAAAATCGGGGGCGCGGCCGGTGATGAAGAAGCACGGAATATCGAAATCGTGCATCCGCACCGCGACCGAAAAACCGGTCGAGCCGCGCGCAAGGTGCAGATCGACCAGCGCCAGTTCGGGCTGATGCGCCTCCGCCGCGGCGACCGCGCTGTCGAGATCGTCGGCCGTGGCGACGACACGATAGCGCGGATTGTCCTCGACCAGATATTTCAGGGTGGTCGCCAGCTGGCGGTCATCCTCGACAATCAGGATCTTCAGCACCGCTAACCTCCCCCCAGGGAACTAACGTCAAGTTCGCAGGAATCACTGCTGCGCCAGTCGAGTCGTGCTGCGAATCCCTTCAGCCCGAGTTAACGCCAAAACGACCGGTAATTGCGGCAGGTCGCCTGTCAGGCACGGTAAAAGATGTGGGCGCCGATCTTGTCGACCCGCGCGAGGCGGCGCCCCCAGCTCGGCGCGACATAGTCGGCATGATACCACAGCACATCGGCCGGAAGGACCTGCGCCATCCGGGCAGCGGCGATGCGCGCGATCGCCTGTGCCTTGCGCCATGCCAGGCAAGCCGCGTTGATCCGCGGGAAATGCCCGGCACGGACAAAGCTGAACTGGGCTTTCTGTTTGACCACGCCGCACAGCGAGGTCGGATAGAGTCCCGACTGGGTGCGGTTGATCACCACCTGGGCGACCGCGAGCTGGCCTTCGAGCGGCTCGCCCATGCTTTCGAAATAGACGGCGGTGGCGAGGCAGTTCGCTTCGGCGTCCAGCGCCGGGCCGCTGCCCTGAGCATCGACCATCGCAGCCAGAGGCTGGACGACCACGGGCGTCGCCGGGCGCAACGGAAGCGTAAAGATGTTGCCGCGCGCAAGCGGCGGGATCAGCGGGCGCGTCACCGTTGGAAGGGAATAATCGATCGCAGGCAGCGCGGCGGTCATCCCCGGAAGCGCCTTTGCGACGATCGGAAGACGGGCCGAGAGCTGCTGCCCGATCGCCGCCGAATGTTCACCCAGCCCGAAAAACAAGGCGAGCGCCATCGCCGACGAAACGCCGGCATGCAGGTAAGTCTTCAATTCAAACTCAAATCATGCGGCCGGATGTCCAGCATCACGAACAGGCTTCCCATGTGGAAAAGCCCTAGCGATGGGGAGATGCCCGTCCGTCTTGCCCTGGGACCGGGCTACCCGCTTCGGGTGCTCTCGATCCACTCGCTTTCAAAATTGCTGCACCGCACATAAGGGCAAACGCCCACCGCACAAGCGCTCGACGACGAGGCGAGCCAAGTGTGCGGTGGGTCCAGGAACCAACTGGTTATGATCTACGTTAGGCGGCAACCTTGGCGCGCGAGGCGCGCTTGCGCTCGTGCGGATCGAGGTGGCGCTTGCGCAGGCGAATTGAGGTGGGGGTGACCTCGACCAGCTCATCGTCGTCGATGTAGGCGATCGCCTGCTCGAGAGTCATCCGCTTCGGCGGCGTTAGGCGAATGGCATCGTCCTTGCCCCCGCTGGCCCGGAAGTTGGTCAGCTGCTTGGCCTTCATCGGATTGACTTCGAGGTCATCGGTCTTGGCGTTCTCGCCGACGATCATGCCCTCGTAGAGCGCTTCCTGATGCGCCACGAACAGGATCCCGCGTTCCTCAAGCGGACCGAGCGCGTAATTATTGGCCTCGCCCGCGCCGTTCGAAATCAGCACGCCATTCTTGCGGCCTTCGATCTTGCCCTTGTGGGGACCATATTTTTCGTAAAGCCGGTTCATGATCCCCGTCCCGCGCGTGTCGCTGAGGAACTCGCCATGATAGCCGATCAGTCCGCGCGACGGCGCCGAAAAGCTGATCCGCGTCTTGCCGCCGCCCGATGGTCGCATATCGGTCATCTCGGCCTTGCGAAGCGCCATCTTGTCGATGACGGTGCCCGAATATTCGTCATCGACATCGATCACGACGACTTCATAGGGCTCGGTCTTGTCGCCGCTCTCATCTTCGCGGAACAGCACTCGAGGGCGGCTGATGCCGAGCTCGAAGCCTTCGCGGCGCATCATTTCAATCAGGACGCCAAGCTGGAGCTCGCCGCGACCGGCGACTTCAAAGCTGTCCTTGTCGGCGCTTTCGGTGACCTTGATCGCGACATTCGATTCGGCTTCGCGGAACAAGCGGTCGCGGATCATCCGGCTGGTGACCTTTTTGCCCTCGCGTCCGGCCATCGGCGAATCGTTGACGGCAAAGCGCATCGACAGCGT
>CAXSCF010000123.1:0-3537 GCA_964235815.1 uncultured Sphingomicrobium sp. | reverse complement strand
CGGGCCGCGCCTTCTGGACAAGCGACAATTGCACGTCCCCCGTCCCCGGCGGCAAATCGACGATCAGCAGTTCGGTGTCGCCCCAATCGCCATCGATCAGCTGCGCCAGCGCCCCCGACGCCATCGGTCCGCGCCACGCCAGCGCTTGCCCCGCCGGCACCAATTGTCCGACCGACAGCAGATTGACCCCGCTCGGCGCGACCACCGGGATTAGCGTCTTGGCCTCGGCCACCGGCCGCGCGTGGGCGTCGAGCAGGGTCGGCTGCGACGGCCCGTAAATATCGGCGTCGATCATTCCGACGCGCTTGCCCATCCGCGCCAGCGCGACCGCCAGATTGGCGGCGATGGTCGACTTGCCGACCCCGCCCTTGCCCGACCCGATGGCAATGATCCTGCGGTCGGGACGGGTGGCGGTCAGCACGACCCGGGCATCGCTCACGCCGGGCAGCGCCAGCACCGCGCTGCGCACCCGCGCCTCGAGCGCGCTGCGTTCGTCCGGGCTGAGCCCGCTCGCGTCGAGCACCAGGGCGGCGATGCTTCCCTTGAGCTTGCGCGACCGGATCCGCGCCGCGTCGGGCAAAGCGGACAGGGCGCTCAGCGGGTCATGATCGGTCATCGCGGCGCCCATAATCGCCTTTTCGACCGGCGGCACTGTTTTTCGCGCGCAGCCACCCTATTATGAGGTCATGAGCATATTCCAGGGTTGGGGATCGCGCTTCGGCGCACAGCATGCGGACAATAAGGGACCGTGGGGTTCCGGAGGTGGCGCCGGCGGTGACGATCCGGTCGATCCGCCGCAGGGACCGTGGGGATCCCCGCCCAAGCGCGGCGCCCGCCCGCCCTCCGGCGGCTCGTCTGGCGTGAGCTCGCTCGACGACTTCCTGCGCAAGAATCGCGACCGGTTCGGCGGGTCGGGCGGGGGCGGGAACGGCAATGCCGGAATGCCCTCGGCCGATCCCAAGATCGTCTATTGGGGGATCGCCGCCTTCGCCTTGCTATGGCTGTTGTTCACCACGGTCCACAGTATCGCCCCCGAAGAGCGCGGCGTGGTGACGCGCTTCGGCCGCTACAGTGACACGCTGTCGCCCGGGATCGGGATTACACTCCCGGCGCCGATCGACCGGGTGAAAAAGCTCGACGTCGAGAATATCCAGGAAGTGACGCTCGGATCGGCGGCGGAAGAAACGCTGATGCTGACTGGCGACCAGAACATCATCGACATCGCTTATCAGGTGCGCTGGAACATCCGCGACCCCGAACAATATCTGTTCGAACTCGCCGAGCCCAAGGAAACCATCCGCCAAGTCGCCGAAAGCGCGATGCGCGCGACGATGGCGCAAGTCACCCTGCAGGACGCAATCGGCAACAAGCGCGGCGAGATCGAGGCGCGCGTTGCCGAGGAAATGCAGCGCACGCTCGATTTCTACAAAGCGGGGGTGCTGATCCAGGGCGTGGCGATCAAGCAGGCCGATCCGCCGGCTGCGGTCAACGAAGCCTTCAAGGGGGTCACCGCCGCGCAACAGGACGCGCAAAGCTATATCAATCAGGCGGGCGCTTATTCGCTCCAACTCAAGCAAAAGGCGCAAGGCGACGCGACCGCGTTCGACAAGGTCTACGACCAATATAAGCTTGCGCCCGAAGTGACGAAGCGGCGGATGTATTATGAAACCATGGAGCGTGTCCTGAGCAAGGTCGACAAGACGATCGTCGAGGCCCCCGGGGTCAACAGCTATCTGCCGCTGGGCAGCGCCGGGCGCGCGCCCCCCGCGGCGGCGCGGGAGCAGGGCCAATGATCGCGCTGGTTCGCCGCCACCCGCTGATCGCGGGAATGATCGCCTTGTTCGTGCTGCTGACGATTTTCAGCGCGGTATCGATCGTGCCCGAAACCCGGCAGGGGATCGTGGTGCGGTTTGGCAAGCCGGTGCGGATCATCAATCCCTATAATCCGGGCGCCAAGTTCGGTGGATACGGCGCCGGAATCAACTTCGCCATCCCCTTCGCCGAGGACGTGGTGTGGATCGACAAGCGCGTGCTCGATGTCGACATGGAACGCCAGCAGGTGCTCTCGACCGATCAGCGGCGGTTGGAAGTGGACGCATTTGCGCGCTATCGGATCGTCGATCCCTTGCGCATGTTCATCGCCGCCCGGACCGAGGACAAGGTCGAGCAGGCGCTCAAGCCGATCCTTGGTTCGCAATTGCGCAATGAACTTGGCAAGCGCTCGTTCGCAGCGCTGCTGTCCCCCGAACGCGAGGGCGTGATGGAGAATATTCGCGCCGGATTGAACCGCGTTGCGCGCCAATATGGGGTCGAGATCATCGATGTGCGGATAAAGAAGGCCGATCTGCCCGACGGTACGCCGCTCGAGTCGGCTTATGCGCGGATGACTTCGGCGCGCGAGCAGGAAGCGCGATCGATCCGTGCGGAGGGCGCCAAGCGCGCGCAAATCATTCGTGCCGACGCCGATGCCTTGGCCAGCCAGACCTATGCCGCGAGCTTTGGTCGCGATCCGGCTTTCTACAATTTCTACCGCGCCATGCAGTCCTATGAGACGACCTTCATCGGCACCAAGGACGACAAGGCCGCCCCGACGACGATGGTGCTGTCGCCATCGAACGAATATCTGAAGGAATTTACTGGTCGCTAGGGACCGGCGCGGTTCAATTCGCGTTCATGCGCTGGACCTAGCGTCGCTTCCTCAACGCCAGTCACAGCAAAAGGGTATATGATGAGTCTGTCGAAGGAGTCTCCGATCGTGCGTTACGCCTATGGTGTTGCTGCCTCGCTGCTGCTTGGGGGAACCGTATTTTCGGTCGCAACCGGCCAGGCCGGTGCGCAAGTCGCCCAGAACGCACCCGCCGCGATGGCCCCGCGCCCCGGTGCGCCAACCTCGTTCGCCGATCTCGCCGCGCGGCTACAGCCGGCGGTGGTCAATATTTCGACCGAACAGCGTGTCGCGGTGCGTCAGCAGGCCGATCCGTTCGAGGAATTCTTCCGCCGCTTTGGTGGCCAGGCTCCGCAAGGCGGCACGGCCACTCCGCCAGGACCCGGCCAGGCCAACCCGCCGACGCGCAAGACCGGATCGCTCGGGTCGGGTTTCATCATTTCGCCCGACGGCTATGTCGTCACCAACAACCATCTCATCCAGAGCGAGAGCGGCACCGGGACGGTCGATAGCGTCACCGTCATCCTCGCCAATCGCAAGGAATATCCGGCGCGCATCGTCGGCCGCGATACCGCGTCGGACCTTGCCTTGCTCAAGGTCGAGGGCACCAATCTGCCTTACGTCAATTTCGGTGATTCAACCCGCATTCGCGTCGGCGACTGGGTGCTGGCGGTGGGCAATCCCTACGGCCTTGGCGGCACCGTCACCGCCGGAATCGTCTCGGCGTTGCATCGTTCGATCACGCAAGCGGGCGCGTATGACCGCTACATCCAGACCGACGCCAGCATCAACATGGGCAATAGCGGCGGTCCGATGTTCGACATGATGGGCAACGTCATCGGCATCAATTCGGCGCTCATCTCGCCCACCGG
>CAXSCF010000122.1:0-3601 GCA_964235815.1 uncultured Sphingomicrobium sp. | reverse complement strand
CCGGGTCGGTTAACTCTCCCTCGCTGGGTGCCGTGGGTGAAATTGTCCGGCGAAACGCGGCCTTTGGTCAACGCATCGTCGCCGATCGCTTCGGCGGCGCGCATGCCTTCCTCGGCATCGCCGGCCTCGAGCAGCCCCGAACGCTTGGCCCACACGCCGGCATAGCAATCGGCCTGAAGCTCGACCCCAACCTGGATGGCGTTGCCGCCGGAGGTGCTGGCGCTGGCCTGCTGAGCGCCGGTGCGAGCGAGCGTTCCCTCGAGGTCCTGGATGTGGTGGCCGACCTCGTGGGCGATGACATAGGCCTGGGCGAAATCGCCTGGCGCCTGGAAGCGGCGGCTGAGCTCGCTGAAGAATTCCGGGTCGAGGTAGATCTTCTTGTCGGTCGGGCAGTAGAACGGACCCATCGCCGACTGCGCCGTGCCGCAGCCAGACTGTCCGGCGTTCGAATAGAAATGCAGCTTCGTGATCGTGTACGTCTGACCGGCTTGCTTGAACAAATCGCCCCACACCTGCTCGGTCGAGCCGAGCACCCTGCGCGCGAATGCGTCGGTCGCTGGATCGACCTTGATCCCGCCGGTGCCATTGGTCGTGCTGCTCGGGGCGCTGCTTCCGCCGCCGCCGCCAAGCCCACCCATCGACGTCAGCGCGCAATATCCCAATGCGAGGACGATCATCCCGACGATGCCGAAGCGCGAGGCGACGACCTGGAACAGCAGGCCGATCAGCCCGCCGCCCATTCCGCCCATGCCGCCTAGCCCGCCACCGCGACCCGAATCATATTCGACATTCCCGCTTTCGGGCGCATCACCTAACCGCATCACGATCTCCCTGCTCTGACCGCCTCAATGCTCCACCAGCGTAACGGTTGCAAATCGGCGCGGTCGCGGCAATTGGGCGGCAACCGCCATATCAGGGGAAAGTCCAATGTTGCTCGAAGGTAAGCGTGCGCTGATCACCGGATCGACATCGGGCATCGGTCTGGCGATGGCCAGGGCGTTGGCCGCCGAGGGCGCGTGCGTGATGATCAACGGCTTCGGCGACAAGGCCGAGATCAAGGCGATCTGCAAGGAGCTCGAGAAAGCTTCCGGCACCACGGCGCTTCACGACGGCGCCGACCTCGGCAATGTCGACCAGATCGACAAGATGATCGCTCGCTGCACGTCCGAGATCGGATCGCCCGAAATCCTGATCAACAATGCCGGCATCCAGTTCGTCTCCCCGGTCGAGGATTTCCCTCCCGACAAATGGGACGACATCATCCGCATCAACTTGACCGCGGTATTCCACACCACCCGCCTGGCGCTGCCCGAGATGCGTCGCCGCGGATATGGGCGGATCATCAACACCGCCTCGGCCCACAGCCTCGTCGCCTCGCCCAACAAGAGCGCCTATGTCGCCGCGAAGCACGGTGTTGCCGGCTTCACCAAATCGGTCGCGCTCGAAGCGGCGAAGGACGGCATCACCGTCAATTGCATCTCGCCCGGCTACGTCTGGACCAAGCTGGTCGAGAATCAGATTCCCGACACGATGAAAGCCAGGGGGCTGACGCGCGAGCAGGTGATGCACGACGTCCTGCTTGCGGCGCAACCGACCAAGCGCTTCGTCACGCCGGAGGAAGTTGCGGGGCTCGCGCTCTATCTGTGCGGCGACAATGCCGGGTCGATCACCGGCGCCAACTTGTCGATGGACGGCGGGTGGACCGCGCAATAGGCTGCGCCTCGATGAATCGCTTGTTCGCCCTCGCCGTCTTCGCGCTGCCCGTGGCGGGGTGCGCAGCGTTGACCGCACCGCGGGCGATGATTGCCGGCAGCGTCAGCGATTGGCGAACCGCCGCCACCGGCACCGATCGCGCCCGCCTGCGCGACTGGCGGGCAACCTTCGTCGAGGCGCTCGCCAAGGCGCGGGCCGGTGGCCATGCCGCGGCAATCGACGCCGAGGGGGCCCTGTTGCAACCCGACGCGGGCACGATCGGCGCGCCCATCCCCAACGGCGATTATCGCTGCCGGGTAATCAAGCTCGGCGCCAAACGGACCGGAATGCCCGATTACATCGCCTATCCGGCGTTCGACTGCCGGATCCAGCCCGAAAGGGGGTTGCAGGGATTCGCCAAGATGAGCGGTTCGCAGCGGCCGATTGGGGTGATTTTCCCGGCGGATGCGATGCGCCAGGTGTTCCTCGGCACGATGATGCTGGGGGATGAGAGCCGCGCGATGCAATATGGCCGCGATCCCGACCGCGATCTGTCGGCCTTCGTCGAAAAGGTCGGGCCGACCCGCTGGCGAATGATCTTCCCGCGCCCGGCATTCGAATCCACTCTCGACGTGATCGAGCTCGTTCCAGCCAGATAAGGAATACTCGAATGAACCATCGCCTGCTGCTCGCCGCAAGCGCAGCCTTGCTTGCCACCCCGCTTAGCGCAGCCACGGTCGGGGACGCGGTCCAGGCCGACATGCCGTCGCTGATGACGCTGTATCGCGACTTCCACTCCAATCCCGAGCTCAGCATGACCGAGGTCCGCACCCCGGCCAAACTTGCTGCCGAAGCGAGGCGGCTGGGCTTCACGGTGACCGAGCGTGTCGGCAAGACCGGCTTGGTGGCCGTGCTCCGCAACGGGCCCGGCCCGACCCTGCTGATCCGCGCCGACATGGACGGGCTGCCGGTGGTCGAGCAGACTGGCCTGGCGTATGCTTCCAAGGTGCGCGCCACCGCGCGATCGGGGGTCGAGACCGGGGTGATGCACGCCTGCGGCCATGACACCCATGTCACCACCTGGATCGGCACGGCCAGGCAAATGGCGGCGCGCAAGGCCGACTGGTCGGGGACATTGGTGATGATCGCGCAGCCGGGCGAGGAAACCGGCGAGGGCGCCAAGGCGATGCTCGACGACGGCCTGTTCACGCGCTTTCCAAAGCCCGACACCGCGATCGCCTTCCACGACGCCGCTGCGCTCCCCGCTGGCGTGATCGGGGTAACGCCGGGCTATGCGCTGGCCAATGTCGACAGCGTCGATATCAGCGTCAAGGGCGTCGGCGGGCATGGCGCCTACCCGCAGACCACCAAGGACCCGATCGTGCTAGCGGCGCGGATCGTCACCACGCTGCAGACCCTGGTCAGCCGCGAGAACAATCCTGCGGATCCGGCGGTGGTGACGGTCGGCAGCTTCCAGGCGGGTGCCAAGCACAACATCATCTCCGATGAGGCCAAGTTGCAATTGACGGTGCGCAGCTACACGCCCGAGGTACGGCGCAAATTGCTCGACGGGATCAAGCGCATCGCGCGGGGCGAGGCGATCGCCGCCGGAATGCCCGACGATCGCATGCCCGTCGTGACGATCCGCGAAGGCGAATATACCCCGGCGACGTTCAACACCGAACCCTTGTCCGACCGCGCCTTGGCGCTGTTCACCGATCGCTTCGGCGCCGAGCGCGCGATGAAGACCCCCGCGGTGATGGGCGGTGAGGATTTCAGCCGTTTCTGGCTCGCCGACAACAAGATCCAGAGCCTGATCTTCTGGGTCGGCGGCACCCCGCAGGACAAGTGGGACGCGGCCGGCGGCGACCAGACCAAGCTCCCCTCGCTCCACAGCCCCTATTGGGCG
>CAXSCF010000121.1:3426-3658 GCA_964235815.1 uncultured Sphingomicrobium sp. | reverse complement strand
GCGCCGTTGGCGCGCGCTTGCTCCGCGAGCGCCGGATCGCTTTCGACCGCGACCACCTCGAGCCCGATCGCGGTCAGGATCGCCGCCGAGTAACCGGTGCCGGCGCCGACCACGAGCGCGAGTTCGCCCGGCCGCGGCTCGATTTCGTCGAGCAATTGGCCGAGCACGCCCGGCGACGCGAGAAACCGCCCGTCGCCGATCGCCACCGCGCGGTCGACATAGGCCAGCGGCC
>CAXSCF010000121.1:2276-3416 GCA_964235815.1 uncultured Sphingomicrobium sp. | reverse complement strand
TTTCGACCATCGCCGCGCGGGCGGCGGCGAAATCGGGGATCGGGCTCTGAATCGTCATAGCTGTTATATGCCAGTAATACACTCAGGGTTCAAGCCGCTCATATCCCCCACCCGCCGCCGCGCCAACCTTCATTGATCGAAAGGCGGGGCGACGAACGGCGGGGTGACGGGGGCGCGACAGTCGCTTTCGGGGAACAGCCAGGGCTTGACCCGGCGCTCACCCTCGCGCCAAAGCGCACCCCTCTCCCCGGCCCGATGGCGGAGTGGTTACGTAGAGGACTGCAAATCCTCGCACGCCGGTTCGATTCCGGCTCGGGCCTCCATTCCTTCATCCGGTGAGGATATTGCCTTGAGAGCAGCCGTGCCGATCCTCACCGCGCTTGCGCTTTGCGCGTGCCGGTCCGACCCGCCGGCGCTGGTAACGGTCAATGATGCGCGGGTGATTGCTCTGCCGACGTCCGCCGGGGCGTATTTCACGCTTGCCAACAGCGGCGGCGGCGATCGCTTGCTGTCGGTCGAGGCCCCTGGCGTCGGCCAGGCGAGCTTGCATGAGACCAGCATGGCCGGCGGGATCATGCGGATGCGCCCGATCGATGCCGGGATCGCCGTTCCGGCCAACGGCCGGGTCACGCTTGGTCCCGGCGGGCAGCACGTGATGATCGAACGGCTGGCGCGGCCGTTGACCGATGGTTCGACCGTCAAGCTTAACCTACGCTTCCAACGGCAGGGCGTCGTGACGATCAGTGCCCCGGTTAGCGGCCCGCGATGAACCTTCGCCGCCTGCGCTTGGGCCTGTGGGCGCTGGTCGGACTGGCCATGATCGGTGGTCTGCTGCTTTTCCTTCGCCCGCAGCGCGCGGCCGAGCCCCACGTGGTCCAGACGATGACCGCGATCGGCGGGCCCTTCACGCTCACGGGCGCCGACGGCAAGCCCTTCGCCAGCGCCAGCCTGTCACCCCGGCCCTATGCGATCTTCTTCGGTTTTACCCATTGTCCCGACGTCTGCCCGACCACCCTCGCCCGGCTCGCCAGGCTGCGCAAGGCGATCGGCAAGGGAGACGACGCCTTCGCAATCCTGTTCGTCACGGTCGATCCGGAGCGTGACACGCCGGCGGAAATGGGCCGCTATGCCGCCGCATTC
>CAXSCF010000121.1:0-2266 GCA_964235815.1 uncultured Sphingomicrobium sp. | reverse complement strand
CACACCCCGATCCTGGCCCTGACCGGGTCGGATGCGGCCATCGCGCGGGTCAAGACATCGTTCGGCATCTACTCGGCGAAGGCGCCCGGGACCGACGGAAATTATGGCGTCGACCACACCGCGACCGTGTTCCTGATGGACGGACGCGGGCAATTCGTGGCCACGATCAGTCCCGACGAAGGCGATTCCGCAGCCCTTGCCAAGCTGGCGC
The DNA here is from genome assembly GCA_964235815.1 of uncultured Sphingomicrobium sp. Lineage (GTDB taxonomy): Bacteria > Pseudomonadota > Alphaproteobacteria > Sphingomonadales > Sphingomonadaceae > Sphingomicrobium. The sequence goes on along the minus strand of CAXSCF010000121.1, from coordinate 2,055 downwards.
GGCTAACGCGCTGAGGCGGCCAGCACGCGCGACAGCAAGCGGTCGAGGGCGGCCAGGCTTTCGGGCTCGTCGAAGGTAGGGGCGTGGCCGACGCGCGGAACGCTGACCAGTTCGACGTCCGCAATCTCGGTCGTCATCCGCGCTGCCACCTCGGCGCTCAGCAAATCGGACAGTTCGCCGCGCAGGACCGTCACCGGGCGGCCATCGAGGGCGTGGAACAAGGGCCATATTTCGGGCGCACTGGCGGCACTCTCGAAATTGCCGGCGATCGCCATGTCATAATCGTAGACGATCGTGCCGTTGCCATCCTCGCGCGCCAGGCGGCGGACGTAACGCTCCCACTGGGCGCGGTCGTAATCGGGATAGACGTCGATGTTGCGCGCCGACAATTGATCGATCGCATCATCCCAGCTGGCGAATTGCGAGGACTTGCCGACATAGCCCATGATCCGGTCGACGCCGGCCATGTCGACCACCGGGCCGATATCGTTGAGCAGGGCCCCGGCGATCCGCTCCGAGTCATGGAGGGCAAGGGCCATGGTGCAAATCCCGCCGAGCGAGGTGCCGACGAACACCGCGTCGGCAATGCCCAACTGGTCGAGCATCTTGAGGATGTCGGCGACATAGACCATCGGCTTGTAATTGGCCGGATCGGGATCGAAGTCGCTGCCGCCGCGCCCGCGAAGGTCGATCGAGATGACCCGCCAGTCGCCCGCGAACCGATCGGCCACCGGCTCGAAGTCGCGCGCGTTGCGGGTCAGGCCGGGAATGCACAGGATCGGTGGGCGATCGCGATTGCCGTCATGATCGCGATAATGAAGCTTTACCCCGTCGGCGCTGTTCCAAAATCGATCGGTCCAAGTCGCCATCACGCTTCCCCCACTCCACTTGCTCCCCTATCGCGAGCCGATGGCAAAGTCGCAAGTCTATCATCCGGATCCCGCGATTCTCAGCCTTGGCGACGGGTTTTTCGACCCGGTCGAAGCCGCCGCTTTTCCCCAGCACAAGCTGCGCTTCTTCAATCGGCGCTGGGCGGATCGGGTCGGCCTGGGTGATGTCGAGGTCGAGGCGCATTTCGGGCGCTTCGATCCGCTGCCCGACAATTTGCCCCGACCGCTGGCGCTGCGATATCACGGACACCAATTCCGCCACTATAATCCCGACATCGGCGACGGGCGCGGTTTCCTGTTCGCTCAATTGCGCGATGCCCCCTCTTCGACACATGAGCGCGGCCGGTTGCTCGACCTTGGCACCAAGGGGTCGGGACAGACCCCGTACAGCCGCTTCGGCGACGGGCGGCTGACGCTGAAGGGCGGCGTGCGCGAGGTGCTGGCGACCGAGATGCTGGAAGCGCTGGGGGTCAATACGTCGAAGAGCTTTGCGCTGATCGAGACCGGTGAGGATCTGCAGCGCAATGACGAGCCGTCGCCGACGCGATCGGCGGTGCTTACCCGCCTGAGCCATGGGCACATCCGCATCGGCGCATTCCAGCGACTGGCATTTTTCGAGGATAGTGCCAGCCTGGCCAAGCTGGCGTCATACAGCCTCCGCAACCTGTTCGATGAGGCGGAGGACGACCCGTTGCGGTTGTTCGCGCTGGTGGCGGATCGAACCGCGACACTGGCCGCGTCCTACCTCGCCGCCGGCTTCGTCCACGGCGTGTTGAACAGCGACAATATCAACATCACCGGCGAAAGCTTCGACTACGGACCGTGGCGGTTCGCGCCGATCTGGGACGAGGACTTCGTCGCGGCCTATTTCGACCATGGCGGCCTCTACGCATTCGGCCGCCAGCCCGAGGCGATCCATTGGGACCTGGCTCAACTTGGGGGTTGCCTGGCGCTGATCGCCGATGGCCCGGCGCTGGCCGACATACTGGCGGCATGGCCAGCAATGTTCGAGGAAGCCTTGTTCGCGGCCCTGGCGCGGCGGCTTGGGGTGGAAGCTTCGGCGGACGACCGGCGGCTGGTCGCCGCACTGCTCAAGGCATTGCGGACGGGAAGCGTGACGATCGACCGCTTGTTCTTCGACTGGCGCGGCGGACGGAGCCCGACC
>CAXSCF010000120.1:0-3742 GCA_964235815.1 uncultured Sphingomicrobium sp. | reverse complement strand
CGGTGCGCAGTTCGATGTCGCGGTTCTTGATCGCCGAGGACAGCATCCGCATCGTCCCAACTCCGTCCTTGTCGCCGCTCTTCATCGCGCTGGTCAGCGCGGCCTTGATGTCGTCGCGAATCATTGCGTCTCTCGTTTCACGGGGGCCGGGAGGGAGGGGTCTAGCGGGGAACCGGCGTCACTTACAGCGTTGACCTTGGTCGCGCTTGAGCCTAGCCGCATTCCCTTAGCGACATCGCCGGTTTTTTATACGCAGGAGCCTCCCCTCTTGGCCGATCCACGTCCCCTGTCCTGGCGTCTGAACGAGGCCGCGCGTCCCGACGGCGCGACCGGCGTGATCGTGTTCGCCGACGGGCGCACGATGTGGGGCAAGGGCTTTGGCGCCGAGGGCGAGGCGGTCGGCGAATTGTGCTTCAACACCGCGATGACCGGCTATCAGGAAGTGATGACCGACCCGAGCTACGCCAAGCAGGTGGTCGCCTTCACCTTTCCGCATATCGGCAATGTCGGGGCCAATGCCGAGGACGTCGAGGCGGGCGAAGCTCATGCGCTGGGCGCGATCGTGCGCGAGGCGGTGACGAGTCCAAGCAATTTCCGATCGACGCAGGATTTTCCAAGCTGGATGGCCGATACGGGCCGCATCGGCGTGTCGGGGGTCGATACGCGCGCCTTGACCCGGCTGGTGCGGCGCGAGGGGCCGCCAACGATAGCGTTCGCGCATTCGGCCAAGGGCGAGTTCGATGTGGCGGCGTTGCAGCGCCAAGCGGCGGAATGGCCCGGGCTCGAGGGGATGGACCTGGCGAAAGAGGTGAGCCGGCAGCAGCTCGAAGCGTGGAGCGGGGGCAGGTGGCGACTGGGGCAGGGGTATGAAGAACGCCCTTCGACTTCGCTCAGGACGAACGGTGTTTCTGGAAAAGCCCTCACCCTGAATGGGAATGGCGAAAACTCCGTTCGTCCTGAGCTTGTCGAAGGGCGCAATACCGACGGTTCCGCGCGCCCCCCCCACGTCGTCGCGATCGATTATGGCGCCAAGCGCAATATTTTCCGCAATCTCGTCGCGGCCGGGGCGCGCGTGACAATCGTCCCCGCGGGCGCGAGTTTCGACGAGGTGATGGCGCACCAGCCCGACGGCTTCTTCCTCTCCAACGGCCCCGGCGATCCCGCCGCGACTGCCGAATATGCCGTGCCGGTGATCCGCGAGATGCTGGAAAGCGGCAAGCCGGTGTTCGGCATCTGCCTCGGCCACCAGCTGATGGCCCTCGCGGTGGGCGCTTCGACCAGCAAGATGTTCCAGGGCCATCGCGGCGCCAACCATCCGGTCAAGCGCCTCGCCGACGGCGCGGTCGAGATCACCAGCATGAACCACGGCTTCGCGGTCGAGCGCGACGGCCTCCCCGCCAACGTCCGCGAAACCCACGTCAGCCTGTTCGACGGCAGCAATTGCGGGCTCGAACTGACCGACCGCCCGGCGTTCAGCGTCCAGTACCACCCCGAGGCGAGCCCGGGGCCGATGGACAGTTTCTATCTGTTCGAGAAGTTCGTGGGGATGATGCGGTGACCTACAGTCACTGGACGCACGACTTATCCACCTTTCTGCGCTGCGCTATCGTCGTCGTTGTCGTGCTTGTCGGCACTCCCCTCGCGATTCTGACAGCGACTCTTTGGTGGCAAGGCCGCCCGGAAGAATATATCTTACGTTCAAACAAGCCGATCGCAAATATGAAGGATGAATCCCTAGCGCTGCAAACGTATGCCGCTGCTCACCCCTGTGAATATTACTCGAACGTCGGCGACTACAAAGGTCGCCCGGCGATTTCCTTCACGGTGCGGGGTGATAACAAACAGGCTGAAATCGCTTGTCTTCGGAGCTTCGCTCCGCGCGGCTTTGTCATGATGAAGAAGGCTGACCTTTAATGCCCCGCCGTACCGACATCTCCTCGATCCTGATCATCGGCGCCGGGCCGATCGTCATCGGGCAAGCCGCCGAGTTCGATTACTCCGGCTCGCAGGCGGTCAAGGCGCTCAAGGCCGAGGGGTTTCGGGTCATCGTCGTCAATTCGAACCCGGCGACGATCATGACCGATCCGGATCTGGCCGACGCGACCTATATCGAGCCGATCACGCCCGAGGTGGTCGCCAAGATCATCGAGGCGGAAGAGCCCGATGCGCTGTTGCCGACGATGGGTGGGCAGACTGCGCTCAACACCGCGCTGGCGCTGGCCAAGGACGGGACGCTGGCGCGGCTTGGGGTCGAGTTGATCGGGGCCAAGGCCGAGGCGATCGAGATGGCCGAGGATCGCCAGCAATTCCGCGACGCGATGGACCGCATCGGGCTGGAAAGTCCGCGCTCGGCGATCGTCCATAGCTGGGAGGAAGCCACGGCGGCGCTGGCCGAAGTCGGGTTGCCGGCGGTGATCCGACCGAGCTTCACGCTGGGCGGGACGGGCGGGGGGATCGCCTACAACCGCGAGGAATATGAGCATTTCGTCCGCTCCGGCCTCGACGCCTCGCCGACCACTGAAGTGCTGATCGACGAGAGCCTGGTCGGGTGGAAGGAATATGAGATGGAGGTGGTGCGCGATCGCCACGACAACGCCATCATCATCTGTTCGATCGAGAATATCGACCCGATGGGGGTGCATACGGGGGACAGCATCACCGTCGCCCCGGCGCTGACGCTGACCGACAAGGAATATCAGCGCATGCGCTCGGCGAGCATTGCCGTGCTGCGCGAAATCGGTGTCGAAACAGGGGGTTCCAACGTCCAGTTCGCGGTCGATCCCAAGACCGGACGGATGATCGCGATCGAGATGAACCCGAGGGTTTCGCGTTCGTCGGCGCTGGCGTCCAAGGCGACGGGCTTTCCGATCGCCAAGGTCGCGGCCAAATTGGCGGTCGGCTACACCCTCGACGAGATCGCCAACGACATCACCGGCGGCGCGACCCCGGCGAGCTTCGAGCCGACGATCGATTATGTCGTCGTGAAAATCCCGCGCTTTGCGTTCGAGAAATTCAAGGGCGCCGAGCCGCTCCTGTCGACGGCGATGAAGTCGGTCGGCGAAGTGATGGCGATCGGGCGCTCGTTCGCCGAGGCGCTGCAGAGGGCGCTGCGCGGGCTCGAGACGGGATTGTGCGGGCTCGACCGCGTGCGCGAGCTCGAGCACGCCAGCCCGGCCGAGATCGAGAATGCGCTCGGGCGCGCCACTCCCGACCGGCTACTGGTGGCGGGCGAGGCGCTGCGCCACGGCTTCACGATCGAGCGGATCCACCAGATTTCGGGGTTCGACCCGTGGTTCCTGGCGCGGCTGGCGGAGATCGTCGGGGCCGAGGAAGAGGTCCGCGACGCTGGCATTCCGCAGGACGCGGCGGGGCTCAGGCGGTTGAAGGCGATGGGCTTTTCCGACGCGCGGCTGGCGCAACTGGCGCTGCGCTCGGCGCATGTCGGGCGCGAGGCGAGCGAGGCCGCGGCCTATGGCTCGGGGATCGTCCACGACGCGCTTCGGGCGATGACCGGCGGGGTGACCGAGGCCGAGGTCGGCGCCGCCCGGGTCAAGCTTGGGGTGCGCCCGGTGTTCAAGCGGATCGACAGTTGCGCCGCCGAGTTCGACGCCGCCACGCCCTATCTCTATTCGACCTATGAGGCGCCGCTGTTCGATCAGGCGGTCGACGAGGCCGACATTTCCGACCGGCGCAAGATCGTCATCCTCGGCGGCGGGCCCAACCGCATCGGGCAGGGGATCGA
>CAXSCF010000119.1:0-3764 GCA_964235815.1 uncultured Sphingomicrobium sp. | reverse complement strand
CGCGCCACTTCGCGAGGCCCGATGGCGGAGTGGTTACGTAGGGGACTGCAAATCCGGTCGCGATGGCGGATTTTTGGTAAAGTTTCCGGGTTTGACTGCCCGAAAAGGGCATGGCCCCGCGAGAGGGCTCAAACCGAAGTGGAAACTTTCCAACGGCTCGGGAGGGCTTCATGCCAGCGGTTCTGATCTGCCTCGCGGCGACCGTGATCGACGGCGACAGCATCCGCTGCAGCAACCTGGGCCAGGTGCGCTTGCTCGGCATCGACACCGCAGATTATCGGTCGTCGCGTCCGTGTCGCGAAGGGTTCGGCGACCATGTCTGCGACGACCGCCAGGCACGCGCGGCCAAGGCCAGCCTCAAGCGCGCGATCGGCATGGGTCCGGTTCGGGTCCGCCCTGTCACCCGCGATCGCTACGGCCGCACCGTCGCTCTGGTCAGTGCCGCGGGCGTCGATCTCAGCTGCTGGCAAATCCGGCATGGGGGTGCGCGCTACATCGTGCGGTACGATAATGGAGGGCGGGTGGCGGCATCGTGCGCGCGTTCGCGGTGATCAGTAGTAGGTCATCCCTTGGCTTGCGAATTGCATCCGTTGCGGTAAGTAAGCCTCGCCGAATCTGACAATTTTCCGGGAGTTCTTCCGGAAGGAGTTGGATTGTGGTCGTTCATGAAGCATTACTCGTTCAACAACGTTGCCGTCAGCTTGGCCGGGACGGATGCTGCCCGCGAGTTCCTTGATCCAATATTCGCGGATCGCGACCGAGAATTGCTCATCGTGGCACTGTGCGACGAGCGGGTTCGCCTACTGCAACTGCTCAGCTATCCTGGTACGGCCGACGAGGTTCCGGGTCCTTTTCACCCCATAATGCGCTGTGCTGTTAAGATCGGCTGCGCAGGGTTGATCATTGCACATAATCATCCGAGCGGCGACACAAGGCCCAGCGCGTTCGACATAGCCATTACTCGCAGATTTGTGCTTGCGGCAGAGTCCATCGGAATCGCGCTGCTCGATCATATAGTGTTCGACAGCGCGCCGCCGTTCAGTTTTCGTCAGGCAGGCTTCTTATGACAAGGGCCGGAGTGCTCCCACTCCGGCCCCGGCCACCAGCTCGGCACGCTGCCCATCTTCGGTAGCCAATCAAATCCTACATAACAAGCGCGCCGATGTTCCCGAATCGTTCTCATCGGTCTACGCGGCCGATATGTCGACCAAGCACGTCCGCAACGCCGCCGACCTCGCGCGCTTCAAGTGCGGGCTGAAGATCGAGTGCGGCGGCTGTGGCTATGCCCGGACAATGAACGGCTTCGACGTCGCCAAGGGCTGGGGGACGGCATCGCTCGGCGCCGTCCAGAAGCGGATGAAGTGCTCGCGCTGCGGGGAGAAGGACGCGCGGCTGACGGTGTTGAGCCCGCCCGGGCCACGCTAGCGCCTGACCGACCCTCTGAAGCCCGAGCCGCCCAACCCATAAGCCCATCGGGGCTCGTTGCGATCACCGACGATGCAGCGGAACATATCGGTCACCTGCCCAGCCGGGTGGATTGCGACCAGCTCGGCCTCTGGCGCATCGAGGTCGCGGACCCGATAAAGCCCGTTGACGCCGTCCACGGTGCCGAAGAACCGCATCTCGGGATACTTGTCGGTCGAATTGGCCTTGGTGCCGAAGTCGAAATCCACGACCTCCCGCGTGCCCTCGCCGAGCCTGCGCCACGTCTTGCCGCCGTCACGCGTGATCAGCAGCGGCTCGTCGTGGTCGGGACCGCCGGCCATGATCAGCGTGTTGGTCTGACCCGGCACTTCCTTCACGCGCAGGTGGTGATAGAGCATCCAGTGCCACTCGGTGCCGGTCTCGTCCTTGATAAAGCCCTTATAGACTTGGCGCCAAGGCCCAGCCGCGCCTGTGTCGCTCTGGAACACGCCACCCAGCTCCGGAAAGCCCGTCGGTCCATAGTTGATCAGCCAGACGCGGCCCGGCGTCACCTTGGAGGCCACGACGCTGATCCGGTTGATATACCAGGCCCACGTCCAACCGCTTTCCTGATCGGCCGCCGGCATGGGAACGCCAAGGGCGATCGGGAGCCAGCTCTTTCCCTGGTCCTTCGAATAAATCGCCCGCCCGTTGTTCGCCGGAACCCACAGGAACTCGGTATCGCTGATCGCCGCGATCGAGCCGCCCATCTTATATTCGTCGGGATGCTGGGCCTCGCACTTGATCCACGGCCCGCCGTCGATGCTGTAGCAGGTCTCGTAACCGTGCTGGCCTGAATTGCAGAGCGCCACCGCAACGCGCCCGCTGGGGCTATGCTCGATGCTCCAGCAATGGGTAAACTGGCTGAACTCTGGATAGTGACGGTCCGGCGACTTGTCGAAGTCGGCACTGAAGTCCCACAGGCCCTTGTCCCACCCTGCCAACAGGAACTTGCCGCCGGGAATGCTCACGCCGCCGTTGCAGCAGATCTGCTCGACCCCGGGCGAGGTGTCGTGGAAATCGATGCCGCTGGTCGAGGTCACGCCGAAAGACGGGATATCGGCATAGCAGCTGCCGACGCCGTGATACATCAGGATGCGACCCGGCGTGTTCTTGTCGAAGTTGACGCGCGACGGGAACAGGCCGTTCTCAGCCATCGGGCGGTTGAGCCACGGACTGTCGGGCGCGATATACTTTTGGGCATAGGGCCAGTGACCATATTCGAGGCCCTGCCAGCGCCACACCCCGTCCGCTTCCTTGATCGTGCGCGCGACCCCGCCGTTGGGGTTCCATGCCACGATGTGCTCGCGGTTGAGCGGATTGACCGCCATCGTGTGGATATCGATCTTGGCGTTCTGGTTGAAGATTTCGCGCTTCCACGCCCCCTTGTCATACTGTGCCAGCTGGTGATCGCTGCCTTCCTGTGCCGGACCCGCCTCGTCGACCGTCCAGATTCGGCCGAAGTTGTCGAACTTGCATTCGATCGCGATTTTCGAACTGCCGACCGTCAGATTGTACGGCCCCATCGGCCCGGTCTCGGACAGGTAAACGCCGTTGCCCAAGCTGTTGATCACCCAGCGCTGGGGGTCGTTAGGATCGACGTCAACCATGAGCGGACTGGACATGCCCTGATAGTCGACCGGGTCCGGGATGCCCGCGATGCGCTTGGGAGCCGCGCCATTGATCGAGCACCAGGCCCCGCCGTACTCGCCCGCGCCCCGATAGCCGATCACGAACGTGCGCGAGTTGGTCGGGTCGAGCGCCATGAAGCCCGTCCAGGCGCGCTGCTGACCGCTGTTCTCGTTCGACCGCATCGGGCCGAAGATGACCTCGGCGCGCGACGTGAAGGCGTCGATGCTGCGGATCAGGAAGCCGCGGTAACAGACATAGCCCACCCCGTCCTCGCCGATCGCCTGCGCATATGTGCCGCCGTTATCGGTCAAATTGGCTTGCCGCTGCGCCTCGGTCAGAGCCGGGATGACCGGGATCGTGTCCTCCAGCAGTGCCTGCCGCCAACGCGTCTCGCCGCGTTCGCGGATGAAGGCCGAGGCGGTGTCGGTGCCGGCCATCTCGTAGCGGCCCTTGGGCGACTGCAGGCCGTCGGTTAGAAAGCCGCCGCCGTTGATCTCGATGTTGCCGAACACTTCGCCGACGTCGGTAGGGATGACCACCGGCGGGGTCGTGGGCACCGGGTCGGGCTTGGGCGTCGGGGTCGGAGATGGGTCCGGGGCGGGGAGCGGTGGCAGCGCGATCTGGCCCGCGATCAGCGCTTCGAGCGAGACGCCAAGCTGCTTGAGCGC
>CAXSCF010000118.1:0-3797 GCA_964235815.1 uncultured Sphingomicrobium sp. | reverse complement strand
TGCCCGAGCAGCCGCAGCACCTCGTCCGCCGCGTCGGCCAGATTGGTCCCCGGCCCGAAGATCGCCTGCACCCCCGCCGCGCGGAGCATCGCATAGTCCTGCGCCGGGATGACCCCGCCCGCGACGACCTTGATGTCGGCCGCGCCGAGGTCCTTGAGCGCCCCGATCAGCTCGGGCACCAACGTCTTCTGCCCCGCCGCGAGGCTCGACGCCCCGACCACGTCGACCGCTTCGGCCACCGCCAGTTCTGCCGCCTCGCGCGGGGTCTGGAACAGTGGCCCGGCGACGATCTCGAACCCCAAATCGCCGAACGCCGACGACACCAGATTGGCGCCGCGGTCATGCCCGTCCTGCCCCATCTTGGCGACGAGCATTTTGGGCGCGCGCCCCATCCTCGCGGAAACCGCGACCGTGCCCGCAACCGCCTCCGCCCAGCGCTGGTCGTCACGCGTCTTCCCATAGATCCCACTGACCGGATGCGGCGTGGTTTCGTAACGCCCAAAGGCAAGCTCGAGCGCGTCGGAAATCTCTCCAAGCGAAGCCCGAGCGCGCGCTGCTTCGACTGCGAGGGCGAGGAGATTAGAATCAAATCCTCCCTGAGCTTGCTCGGGGAGGGGGACCGACGGCGAAGCCGTTGGTGGAGGGGCCAGCGACGCCCGCGCCAGAGCCCCTCCAATATGCTGCGCATGGTCCCGCTCCCCAGGCGAAGCTTGGGGAGGATTCTTGGCCGCTTCGGTCAACGCATCCAACGCCGCCCGCACCGCCCCCTCGTCGCGCCCCGCCCGCATCGCCTCCAGCCGCGCGATCTGCCCGCTGCGGACCCGCGCATTGTCGACCTCGAGGATGTCCATCGCGGCTTCCTCCGCCAGCCGATACCTGTTCACCCCGACCACCACCGTCTCGCCCGTATCGACCTTTGCCGCGCGCGCCGCGGCGGCTTCCTCGATCCGCCGCTTGGGCAGCCCCTCGGCCACCGCCTTGGTCATCCCGCCATGCGCCTCGACCTCGTCGATCAGCGCCTGCGCTTTCTGCTCGAGCTCGCGTGTCAGCGCCTCGACATACCAACTCCCGCCCAACGGATCGGCGACCGCCGTCACCCCCGCTTCCTCGGCCAAAATCAGCTGCGTATTGCGCGCGATCCGCGCCGAAAAATCGGTCGGCAAGGCGACGGCCTCGTCGAGGCTATTCGTATGTAGCGACTGCGTCCCCCCGAGCACCGCCGCCAGCGCCTCGATCGTGGTCCGCACGACATTGTTGTACGGGTCCTGCTCGGTCAGCGACACGCCCGACGTCTGGCAATGCGTGCGGAGCAGCTTCGACTTCTCCGACTTGGCCCCAAGATCGCCCATGATCCGGCCCCACAGCGTCCGCGCCGCGCGCAGCTTGGCGACCTCCATGAACAGGTTCATCCCTATCCCGAAGAAGAACGACAACCGCGGCGCAAAGGCGTCGATGTCGAGGCCCGAAGCCTGCGCCGTCCGCACGTATTCCATGCCGTCGGCGAGCGTGTACGCCAGCTCCTGGACCGCGGTCGCCCCCGCCTCGTGCATGTGATAGCCGCTGATCGAAATCGAGTTGAAGCGCGGCATCTCGCGCGACGTATAGGCAATGATATCCGCCACGATCCGCATCGACGGCTCGGGCGGGTAGATATAAGTATTGCGGACCGCAAACTCTTTCAAAATGTCGTTCTGGATTGTTCCGCTCAAAAGCGCCCGATCGACCCCCTGCTCCTCCCCCGCGACGATATAGAACGCCAGCACCGGCAACACCGCGCCGTTCATCGTCATGCTGACCGACATCTCGCCCAAGGGGATGCCGTCGAACAGCAATTTCATGTCCTCGACGCTGTCGATCGCGACCCCGGCCTTGCCGACGTCGCCCGTCACCCGCGGATGGTCGCTGTCATAGCCGCGGTGGGTCGCGAGATCGAACGCAACGGACAGCCCCTTCTGCCCCGCCGCCAGATTGCGACGATAGAAAGCGTTGCTCTCCTCGGCGGTCGAAAACCCCGCATATTGGCGAATCGTCCACGGCCGCCCGGCATACATCGTCGCATAAGGCCCGCGCGTGTAGGGCGCGACCCCCGGATACCCGCTGGCGATCCCCGCCGAATCCTCGGGGCCGTAAACGGTCTTGAGCGCGATCCCCTCGAGCGTATCGCGGCTCAAATCCTTGCCGCGCGATTCCTTGGCGGCAAGCGCTTTCCACTGGTCGAATTGGTCGGTCATGCGAGTTGCCCTAGCAAACCCTCACTCCTTGAGGGAGAGGGATATGTGCCTTGCCTCAGACTTGATTCCGGCGACAGCCGGCAATTTATTCACACGAAGGCACGAAGAAGCAGATAAGCCACCAAGCCGTGCGCAAGCCTTCTTCGCGCCTTTCCCTTCGCTTCGTGCCTTCGTGTGAAGAAATCCTAGTGCGCCTGCTTCGGCGATTCCATGATCTCGGTCAGCACCCCGCCCATGTCCTTGGGATGGAGGAAAAAGATCGGCGTCCCATGCGCCCCGATCCGGGTCTCGCCCAAAATCCGCACCCCCTTGCCCTCATACCACGCCCGAGCCTCCCCGATATCCGCCACCTCGAAGCAAAGATGATGCTGCCCCCCAAGCGGGTTCTTCTCGAGGAACTTCGCCACCGGCGAGTCCGCCCCCAGCGGCTCGATCAACTCGATCTGCATGTTCGGAGCATCCACAAAACAAACCCGCACCCCCTGCGCCGGCAAGTCGAACGCATCCCCAGCATGCGTCGCGCCAAGCACATCGCGATACATCGCCACGCTGGTCTCGATCGAAGGGGTAGCAACACCGACATGGTTTAGCCGTCCGAGTTTCATTGCCTCTCCCAAGGCTTGTCATGGGCGGTGCAAGCGCTCATTGTTTAAGTGACCTCAATATCGCTTCATAATGTTGCTGCACTCCGGAATTGTTGGGCATTGGCAGCGACATCAACGTTTCACCGTTGAGCCGTGCTGAAAACTCCAAGTCCCGGCCAGCAGCGAACAACCGCCAAATTGCATCCGCTCCCTCGCGTGATCGAGCCATCAAGGTCAAATTGCCCTTTGCCGTGGAAATCTGGCTTGGAACCCATCCGATCGACTCACCAGAGACTTCGTCTATGAGAGAAACTTCGCCTAGACCATCGTCGCCCGTGGCGGGTGACAACCAGAATTGGACAAAACGCAAAACGCCAACAGCCCCCTGCTCCACGGTCAACTCAACGATTGCCCGATGGTTTAAGCCCTGCCCACGATACTTATACTCTTGGACGATCTTGTTGCTGTCTCGTGCCCAACCGGAAAAGGTGCAACTTACGGTTGGGCTATCGAGAGGATGCGGCGTGGTCGGTGGTGGTGAGCGTTTTTCAGAAACAGGCTGTGCGGGCGGTGTTGGCACGACAGGCTGGTCGCCGGGCTTTAATTGAGTGCGTTTGTAGAGCCACGCGCCTGCCAGCAGTAATCCAGTAATGATTGCGATCGGCCCGAACAGATTTATACTCACGCCACGAATGTTCATCATCGTAACATCATGAGCGGATGGGCCGTAGGTGAGCATCTCCAGCCGCTTAGCTGGGTTCGCATGCCCCATCGTTAGCAAACCGCCGCCAAGCCAAATGGCTAGGGAAATGAAGAATGCTATCTTTAGGGCGCGCAACCTAATCTCCCATATAAAAACCATCACAACGGAATATTGTCGTGCTTTTTCCACGGATTCTCGAGTTGCTTGTCGCGTAGCTTGCGTAGCCCCAGCGCCACCCGCCGCCTTGTCGAATGCGGCATGATCACTTCGTCGATGAAG
>CAXSCF010000117.1:3812-4063 GCA_964235815.1 uncultured Sphingomicrobium sp. | reverse complement strand
AGGGCACCGGGTGGATGTGGCGGACGATGGAGCGCCTGCGCGAGGGCGACGCCGACGTCGGCACGATCGACCGGCTGTACGACGTGTCGAAGCAAATCGAAGGCCACACCATCTGCGCGCTGGGCGACGCCGCGGCGTGGCCGATCCAGGGCCTGATCAAGCACTTCCGCCCCGAGATGGAGCGCCGCATGGCGGAGCGGAATGGCGGACTGATGGAGGCCGCGGAATAATGGGCCTCGTTTATACAGACC
>CAXSCF010000117.1:0-3802 GCA_964235815.1 uncultured Sphingomicrobium sp. | reverse complement strand
GCCCCGAACTGGAGCGACGGATCACGGAGCGTGGCGCGATGCAGGAGGCGGCCGAGTGAGCCTATTGATTTCGATCATTGCGGTTTTGGCCGCGGCCGTGCCCCAGTTTGGGTCAGAGTTTCAGGACGCCGGTATGAACGACCTGCAGCGTCGCCAGCTGGTTTATAAATTTGGGCGCTGCGTCGTTAAAGACCAAGCCAAACTTGCCCGCCGGGTCCTTACGGAGAACCTCACCGCTGGCGAGATTTCCCGCAAACATTCGAAGCTGTTCGACGGTGATTGCCTGTTTGCTGCCTGGCCGGTGACGATCGCCGATGCCGTGCAGATGACGCTGCCGGGCGATCTCGTGCGCTACAGCTTCGCTGATGCCTTGGTGGAGCAGGAATTTCCATCGGGGCTCCCCGGGGACCTCGGCACGCGCCCGCCGCTTGCTCACGCTCCCGTCGACATGGCCCGCTTCGAGCCCAAACCCGGCAAGAAGCTCAAACCAGCTCAGCTCGAGGCCATGGCTCGAGACAAGGCGCTGGCACTCAGGGACCTTGCGCTCAACCAATTCGGGGAATGCGTCGTCCGCGCCAGTCCGACGGGCGCGCATCGCCTGATCCTGCAACAACCGGGAAGTCCCGGGGAGCGCGCGGCGTTCGTCGCCTTGCAATCGGCCTTGAACAGCTGCCTCGATGCCGGCCAGACCTTTTCCGCTAATCTCACGGTGTTGCGCGGAACGGTCGCGCTCAACGCCTTTCGCCTCGCCACCGCGTCTTCAGCCATCACGGTAACACGTTAATGCCCAAAGTCACCGTCGACGGCGTCGAGATCGAAGTTCCGCAGGGGGCGACCGTGCTCCAGGCGTGCGAGGCCGCGGGGAAGGAAATCCCGCGCTTCTGCTATCACGAACGGCTCAGCATCGCGGGCAATTGCCGGATGTGCCTGGTCGAGGTCGCGCCCGGCCCGCCCAAGCCGCAGGCGAGTTGCGCGCTGCCCGCCGCCGATGGCCAGATGATCCGCACCGACACGGCGATGGTCAAGAAGGCGCGCGAGGGGGTGATGGAATTCCTCCTCATCAACCACCCGCTCGATTGCCCGATCTGCGACCAGGGCGGCGAATGCGATTTGCAGGACCAGGCGATGGCCTATGGCCGCGGCCATTCGCGCTACGACGAGTTCAAACGCGCGGTCGAAGACAAATATATGGGGCCGATCGTCAAGACCGCGATGACGCGCTGCATCCAGTGCACGCGCTGCATCCGCTTCGCCGAGGAAGTCGCCGGGGTGCCCGACATGGGGATGCTGTTCCGCGGCGAGGATGCCCAGGTCACGACCTACCTCGAGCGTGCCTTCAGCAGCGAATTGTCGGGCAATCTGGTCGATCTGTGCCCGGTGGGCGCGTTGCTGTCGCGCCCCTACAGCTTCGAAGCGCGGCCGTGGGAATTGCGCAAGGTCCCCGGAATCGACGTCATGGACGCGGTCGGGACCAACATCCGGTTCGACGTGCGCCAGCGTCAGGTGATGCGCATCCTGCCGCGCATCAACGACGCGGTGAACGAGGAATGGGCGCACGACAAGACCCGCCACCACATCGACGCACTGGTCTGCGGAAGGCTCGACCGGTCGTGGGCAAGGCAGGACGGCAAGCTCGTCGAAGTCAGCTGGGCCGAGGCGCTCGATTTGTTCGCGGCGCGGCTGCGCGCGGCCGGGCCGGCGGTCGCGGCGGTGGCGGGCGACCTGCTCGATGCCGAGACGATGTATGCCGCCAAGGCTTTGCTCGCGCAGGCCGGGTCGGCGCTGCTCGAAGGGCGCCAGACCGGGCTCGATTATGACGTGACCTCGCTCGGCGCGGTGCGCTTCAACACTCCGCTCGCCGACCTGGACTCGAGCGACGTCATCCTGCTGGTCGGGACCAATCCGCGCTGGGAAGCGCCGTTGGTCAACACGCGGCTGCTGAAAGCGGTGCGCCGCGGCGCCAAGGTGTTCGGCATCGGCCCCGCGGTCGACCTGACCTATACGGTCGAATGGCTCGGCGAGGACCTGTCGCTACTCGCCAAGCTGCCCAAGGCGGTGACCGAAGCCATCGCCGGGGCCACCAAGCCGGTGATGATCGTCGGCCCCGCCGCGCTCGCCAAGGGCGGGCTGGGTGGCGCGCTGGCGGCCTCGGCCCCCTTCCTCAAAAACGGCTGGAACGGCTTCAACGTGCTCCACACCGCGGCGTCGCGGATGGCGGGGTTGATGCTCGGCTACAGCCAGCGCGGCGGGATCGCCGACCTGGAAGCGGCCAAGCCCAAACTCGTGCTCCTGCTCGGCGCCGATGAAGTCGCCGAGACTCGTTTCAAGGGCGCCTTCAAGGTCTATATCGGGCATCATGGCGACCAGGGCGCCAAGCAGGCCGATCTCATCCTGCCCGGTGTGTCCTATGCCGAAAAGCATGGCACCTACGTCAATATCGAGGGCCGCGTTCAGCGCGGCGAACGCGCCACTTTCCCGCCCGGTGACGCGCGCGAGGACTGGACGATTTTCCGCGCGGTCAGCGACCTGCTCGGCAGCCCGCTGCCGTTCGACCGCTTCGACCAATTGCGCGCCGCGATGATCGCCGACACGCCCGCGTTGGGCGAAGACGGGATCGTCGACATGGCGTGGGCGCCGCCGACGCTCGACGCGGAGAGCGAGGGCGCCTTGGCCTATCCGATTTGGGACTTCTACCTCACCAACGCCATCTGCCGCGCCAGCCCGACGATGAAGCGCTGCTCCGAGGAATTGATCCACGGCCAGGCCTATGCGGAGGCGGCGGAGTGACCAATGGAAGCTGTCTTCATGGCCCTTTTGCAGCTCGTGGGTGGGCTATTCACGGGACCGGGTTCGCCAACCGATTTCCGGTCGCGTCCATGGTGGCAGCGTATTTTGCTGACCTTGGTGGCATTGGCTGTGGCGGTCGCAGCAGCAGCGCTACTGACGCTCTTTCTCCTCGTCTTATACGCGGTCGCGAGTGGCATCTTTCGGGGGCTCAGCAGCTAGTATGACCGACTTCTTCGTTTCCAACGGCATGCTCTACGACTGGGCGTGGTTCCTGGCCACGATCATCGGCATCCTCGTCATCGCACTGCCGCTGATGCTCGCCGTCGCGATGGTGATCTATGCCGAGCGCAAGATCTGGGCGGCGATTGCGCTGCGCCGCGGCCCCAACGTGGTCGGGCCGTTCGGGCTGCTGCAAAGCTTCGCCGACGGACTGAAGGTGTTCCTCAAGGAAACCATCATCCCGTCGAGCGCCAACAAGGGCCTGTTCCTGATCGCGCCGATCATCACCTTCGCCACCGCATTGATCGTGTGGGCGGTGGTGCCGTTCGACGTCGGCGTGGTGCTGACCGACATCAACGTCGGCCTTCTCTACATTCTCGCCGCGAGCAGCCTCGGGGTCTATGGCGTGATCATCGCCGGCTGGGCGTCGAATTCGAAATATCCGTTCTTCGCCGCGCTCCGCGCCGCGGCGCAGATGGTCAGCTACGAGGTCAGCATCGGCTTCGTCATCATCTGCGTCGTGCTCTACGCCGACAGCTTCAACCTCACCGCGATCGTCCTCGCGCAGAAGGGCCACGTGTTCGGCATCCTCAACGGCTTCGGCTTCAACCCCTTGCTGTTCCCGATGTCGATCGTGTTCCTGATCAGCTCGATGGCCGAAACCTTCCGCACCCCGTTCGACCTGGTCGAGGCCGAAAGCGAACTCGTCGCTGGCCACCAGACCGAATATTCATCGATGTCCTTCGCGCTCTTCTGGCTCGGCGAATATGCCAACGTCATCCTGATGTGCGCCTTG
>CAXSCF010000116.1:0-4101 GCA_964235815.1 uncultured Sphingomicrobium sp. | reverse complement strand
AGCGGTGGAGCGGGCCTTTCCAGCCCGACATGTCGCACGCCGCCTTGTAGAATTGAAACTGGAGCAGGCGGGCGAGGAAGTAGCGCGCATAGGGCGTGTTGGCGGGGATGTGGTATTTGGCGCCGGGATCGAAATCGGCCTCGCTGCGCGCGACCGGCGGGGCGATCCCCTGATATTGCTGCTTCAGCGCGACCCACGAAGCGTTGTAATTGGCGGGCGTGGTCGAGCCGTCGAAGACCCCCCAACGCCATTTGTCGACCAGCAGCCCGAACGGCAGGAACGCAACCTTGTCCATCGCCTGGCGCAGCAGCAGGCCGGTATCCTTGTCGGGCGACGGGACTTTGGAACGGTCCAGCAGCCCGATCTGCGTCAGATATTCCGGCGTGATCGAGAGCGCGACGAAATCGCCGATCGCTTCGTGGAAGCCGTCGTTGGCGCCGTTGAGGTAGAGATAGGGCTTTTTATTGTAGGCGCGTTGGTAAAAGTTGTGACCGAGTTCGTGATGGATGGTGACGAAATCGTCGCCATTGACCTTGGTGCACATCTTGATCCGCAGATCGTCGACATTGTTCACGTCCCACGCCGAGGCGTGACAGATGACTTCGCGGTCCGCGGGACGTGTAATCTGGCTGTTCTTCCAGAAGGTGGCGGGGAGCGGGGCGAAGCCGAGCGAGGTGTAGAAGCCCTCGCCGGTGCGGACCATCTTCTCCGGCGTATATTTGGCCTTCACCAGCAGGTCGGTGACGTCATAGCCGATATCCCCGGCTCCCTTGGGCGCGACGACGTCGTAGATATTTCCCCATTCCTGCGCCCACATATTGCCGAGCAGGTCGGCGCGGATCGGCCCGCTGTCGGGCTGGATCGCATTGCCATATTTCTGGTTGAGCTTGGCCCGCGTGTAGCAATGGAGCTGGTCGTAGAGCGGCTTCACCTCGGCCCACAGCCGATCGTACATCGCGCTGAACTGTTGCGGGGTCATGTCATATTGCGAGCGCCACATCGCGCCGGTGTCGTCGTAGCCGAGCTCCTTGGCGCCCTGGTTGGCGATCGCAACCATGCGAGTGTAGTCGCCGCGCATCGGGCGGCCGACGTTCTGGTGCCAGCTTTGCCACATTTCGGCGAGCTGCGCGGGGTTGCGGCTGGTGCCCATTGCCGCCTCGGCGTCGTCGCCGGTAATCGGCTTGCCGTTGAGGGTCGCGCGGCCCTTGCCATAAGTCGAGGCCATGCGCGTGGTGATGGTATTGAGCTCGGCTGCCGCGCCGGCAGTCCGCGGCGCGGCGAGCGTCAAGGCGCCGCGCAGGATGTTGAGCTTGCGCGCCGTGTCGAAGTCGAGCCCGGGGACGGCGGCGTAGCGCGCCGCCGCCGAGGCGTACTTGACCCCCTTCTCGGTGCCGATGGTGCCGAAGTAAGCGTTGAGTGCGTCGCTGTCGTCGCTGATGTACGTCGCATTGACCCACGCTGCCTGCTGCGAAATCGTGCTGAAGCCGAGCAAGTCGGCCTCGGCCGCGGCGACGAATGCGCGCGCGCCTTCGACCGTGGCGGGATAGGATGCGGGATCGGACGACGCGGTCGCGTCGATCGGGGTCGCGTCGCTGGTATCGACCATCGCATCGACCCGGGCCTGCGGGACGCGCGGCGTGCCGGCGGGCGCGGTCATGCAGCCCGACAGAGCGGTGGCGAGCGCGGCGAGCGAAACGCAGGTGTGAAGTGGCTTCAACGTCAATCTCCTAGAGCGATTCCAATGATCGCGTGGGCGAACGTTGAGGCGAAGCGCGAAGGGCGTCAAGACGCGGCGAGAAAGGCGACCAGCGCGTCGCCGAACTCGGGGCGGGTGACGCTCGACATGTGGGTGCCGGGGACGCTGGCGAGCGTGGCGTTGGGCAGCTCGGCAACGAGGTCGGGCGCCGAGCCATTGTCACGGTCTTCGGTCCCGCACAGCACCAGTGTCGGCATGGTGAAGCGCGCAAGCCATTCGGCGTGCGCGTCGCTGAAGGTCGGAAGCAACAGCGCCGCGGCGACGCGATCGACCTTCATCGTCTTCATGAACTGGATCGCCAGCCAATGCTTGTCGCCGCGGCTGGCGGTGTCGAACGCGGCGATGGCATCGACGAAGAAATGCTTGCGTGCCAGCCAGCCAGTGAGGCCTTCAAGCCCCATGCCGGCGATCACGGCGCGCGCCGGACGAAGCCCCTCCCCCACGCCTTGCACCGTGGTCCGGGCGCCGAGCGAGAAACCGCCGAGGTCGTAGTCGGTGAGACCGAGGTGCGCGATCAGTTCGGCGAGATCGCGGCCGAGGATGCCGTCGGGGTAGTTGGCAGGGTCATGCGGCGCGGCACTGTCGCCGTGGGCGCGCAGGTCGGGCATGATCACGCGGCGGCCGAGCGCGGCGAGCTTGGCGGCGTGGCCGAACTTGACCCAGTTGACGTAGGCACTGCTGAACAGGCCGTGGAGCAGGATGACCGGACGCCCCTCCCCGACCTCATGCCAGGCCAAAGCGACTCGGTCCGAAGCCGTCCAGTGATGGGTGACGATGGCGGTTATCAAGCGCGGAAGTTGAGGAAGTTGAGGCGAGGTAGCGCTCGAAATGCTCTTTCCTGCGAGGCGCCGATCAAAAACGAATGCGCCGATAAGGAAGCGGGCCAACGAACCATCAGCGGGGGATGGCAAATCGGATCCTACATTGCAACCTGACCGGCAACTCAGCGATCGCTGGCCGTGGCGCCGAAGCTAAAGCCCCGTGGAAACGGGTTGCGGGGGGATGCTGTTGTGCTCGGCGATGATCAGCCAGCGGCCGTCGGGCTGGCGTTCGAAGACGTGGGTGTAGCGGACCGAGACGCGCTGGCGGCGGCCCGCGACGTCGGCGAGGAAGGCGGCGATGCCCGACGAGACGATCGTGTCGGCGTCGATGACTTGCACCATGCGCGGATCGGCAACGAGATCCGATGGTTTCATCGCGGCGAAGTCGGCCGTCCATTTGGTGATCGTCGCGCGGTCGCTGCTCGGCTGATTCTGGGCCGCATCGACAACCACCGCTCCGGGTGCATAATGCTCCATCATCTTGACGGCGTCGCCGCTGGTGAACGTCGCGTAAGCGTCGCCGACAATCCTGTCCGCCTCGGCCTGGGTCGGCGGCGTGAGGCTGGCGGCCGTGACCGACCCATTGTCGGCGGTCACGGCAGTCTTGAAGTTGCAACCGGCCAGCGCAAGCGCGAGCGTGGCAATCGTCAAGGTGGTCCGCATCATGCTCTCCCCGTTGGAAGCATAGACGCTAGCCGTCAGGCGGCCTTTTGCAAGTGGCGGCGGCCGAGGATTTCGGCGATCTGGACGGCATCAGCTGTCCGCCCGGTGTTCCGCAACCGCCAACTAGGGCTTTTCGATCGCGGCTTCCAAAGCCCTAAGCGCTTCATGCGGAAATCCCCGAGACCCATTCCACGACGCGGCGTAACCATCGGCGCCGTAACGCTTCAGCACATCAAGGCCCGCGTCGTAAATCAATTGAGGTAAATCGGTCTCGGGAGGAAGCAGGACAACATTCTGTCGTTTGGCTTCGTGCGCCTTGCGCCAAGTAGGTTCCGGCGCCCCGAAGTCTCCGCCTTGATAAGTGCTGAGCCTCGCCCCAAAAGCCCAGGTTTCACCCGCCCACCATCCAGTCTCAGCGGCTAATACCGTTGAACCCGGCTCATGGAAAAACTGAGCCAACCCGTATTGGCGACCAATAGCGATATCGATCCCGACGCGAAGAAGATCATCAAGCGCATCGCTCAGATACGAAAGCGATGGGATGACAAAGTCCGTCTCCTCATTGGAGAATTCAACCCGCGCCCAACCCGCACCTTCAAGAACGAACCGTAAGGTTGGGTCGCTCAATTCAGGCGGCCTTTTGCAAGTGGCGGCGGCCGAGGAGTTCGGCGATCTGGACGGCGTTGAGCGCGGCGCCCTTGCGCAGATTGTCGCTGACGACCCAGATGCTGAGGCCGTTGTCCACCGTGGGATCCTCGCGGACGCGGGAAACGAAGGTGGCGTAGTCGCCGACGCATTCCACCGGGGTGACGTAGCCGCCGTCCTCGCGCTTATCGACCAGCATGATGCCGGGGGCTTCGC
>CAXSCF010000115.1:489-4134 GCA_964235815.1 uncultured Sphingomicrobium sp. | reverse complement strand
CTACTGGCTGATGAACTTCGAGGAACATTGCGAAGTGTTCCTGACCACCGACGGGGCCGAGCGCCAGCGCGATGCCGACATTCTGGGCAAGTGCCTGCTCGCCGCCCGCACCCGCGGCAAAAATATCGAGACCTATGGCAAGGTCACCGTCGATTCGCCCATTCCGTACCTGCTGACCGACTTGTCCTCGGTACTGGTCGCCGAAATGGGCAAGCTCGATCGCGCCGGCGACACGACGCCCTACCAGCGGCTCAAGAACAAGCTCGACGAGCTTCGCGCCGATCCACGCTTCACCTTCATGTTTTCGGGCATGCTGGTCAGCGACACGATGGCCGGTTTCTGCGCCAAACTGTTCCGCCTTCCTGCGCAGGGCAAGCCGATCTCGATCGTCGACGTCTCGGGCGTGCCGAGCGAGATCACCAGCGTCGTCGTCTCGATCCTGGCGCGGATGGTGTTCGATTATGCCATCTGGTCGCGGACCGAGGCGCAGCGTCCGCTGCTGCTGGTCTGCGAAGAAGCCCATCGCTACGTCCCCAAGGACGAGAATGCCAATGGCCAGGCGGTGCGCAAGATCCTCGAGCGGATCGCAAAGGAAGGCCGCAAATACGGCGTCAGCCTCGGCCTGATCACGCAGCGACCGTCCGATCTCGCCGAGGGCGTGCTGTCGCAATGCGGCACGATCATCTCGATGCGCCTCAACAACGACCGCGATCAGGCCTGCGTCCGAGCCGCCATGCCCGAGGGCGCTCGCGGGTTTCTCGATGCCATCCCGGCGCTTCGTAACCGCGAGTGCATCGTCTGCGGCGAGGGTGTCGCAATCCCGATCCGCGTCCGCTTCGACGACCTCGAGCCCGAGAAGCGCCCGGCCTCGTCCGACCCCAGCTTTGCCGCGCTGTGGCGCGAGACCGGCGGCGAACAGGGTATCATCGACCGCACGATCAAGCGCTGGCGCGGCCACGGGCGCTAAGCGAAGACCCGCGTTCACCGGAAGCCATGATTGCCATTTTCGCCGTCAGCGAAGCGAGTCGAGGTCCGGGGCGCCGAACTTCATGACGGACAGCGGAAAACTGTGACCCGTGACGTTCGTGACCTTTCCCTGAGGGAGGTACGCGATTCCGGGGGCCGGGAGGGCCAGCGGTGTGAACTTCGATGTGAACCCGTGGACGCGGCGGCAGGCTGATCACCCAATCCCAACATCGGGCGAACGTCATACCGTCCTCGCGCCGCCGAAGCCGATAGGCGCTTTCACGGCTCATCCCGACCTCCGCAGCAGCGCGCGAGACGTTGCGGGTGCGCGCCAGCACCTCGATGAAGCATTTCTGTTTGTCTTCGGTCCAGCCATCGTGGCGCGGGCGCGAAATTGGGGGATGGCGAGCCGCTTTGCTGTTCATCGATCAGGATGAAGCAAATCAAATCCTACATTGGAAGGGATTTCTGGTCGCGTCCAAAGGGGTGACGGCCAATGGCCGCGAAGGCTGGAAGGCGGTCACCATTCGTCATAAGCCTGATTCATGGCTTCGGTAACAAGTTCGCGCGCTACGTACAGCGCGGTCGTCATTGGCTTCGGGTTGGGCGTTCTGGTCGAGGCTCCGGCATTGTTCGTAGCGGCTAGCTCGGGTGGTGGGGGACATGGCAATTATGCTGCGGCGCGAATGTTGTTTCCCGGACCCATGCTCCTTACGCTCCTTGAACACGACAACATAGGAACACTGTCCATCGGCGCCGGGTTACTCCAGTTCCCGATTTACGGCGCTATTCTGGGCTGGAGCGCGGTCCGCAAGACCTATAACCCCGCTATCGCCGTGACCATGGCGCACGTCATCGCTGCCATTGCGTGTTTTACGGGTGCGTTGTCCAACTTTGCCTGATGGCGCCCAATATCCGCGACGGGCCGAAGGCGAAGCTTGCGTTCAACCCCTGGTTCCGACTTTCAACAATTGATCCAGTCGCGCCTTGATTGCCGCGACCGCACCGGGATCGGCGGCGCGGGTGGCGACGGTGAAGCGGACGCCCATCGGGTTTATCGCGATTCCATCGCGGAGCACTTCATAATGCAGATGCGGGCCGGTCGAGAGGCCGGATGATCCGACGTAGCCGATCACGTCGCCCTGGTGGACGATCGTGCCCGGCGCGACCGCCATGCTCGACATGTGGCTGTAACTCGAGGCGAGGCCACCGCTATGTGCGATTCGCACCTGGCGGCCATAGCCACCGGCCCAGCCGGCGCGGACCACCTGGCCGTCGGCGGCGGCGTGGATCGGCATTCCCCAATGCGCGCCGAAATCGATTCCCTTGTGCATCCGCACGAAGCGCAGGATCGGGTGGAGGCGCGGACCGAAGGTCGAGGTGATCGGCGCGGCGACGGGCCAGATCATGCCGTTGCTCTGGCGCTGGACCTCACCGACGGTCGCGGCATTGACCCAGATCGGCCTTCCGCCCGCCGTCCAGCGGACCAGCTGGAGCTTGCCGGCAGCCCCGCGATCGAGCCCGGCATAAAGCAGTTCGCCTTCCTGGCGCTGGCCATCGGCGCTTTGACGGCTGGCGATGACCAGATCGAAGCGGTCGGTGGGTGCGATCTCGCCGACATCGAGTTCGGCCGCCATCGCCTTCAGGAACGAAGCGGCGGTGTCGCTCGACGCGCCGGCGGTACGAAGCGCCCAATACAGGCCATCGCCCGCGACTCCGCGCACCCGGATCGGCGCCGTGTCGATCGCGATTGCAATGCGGCTGAGGCCGAGCCCGCCGGGATCGCGCTCGACCAACAGACCGAGCTCCATCGACGCGCGCAGCGACAGGCGCTCAACCGGGCGGCGGCCCGCCGAGTCGCGCATTCCGAGCCGGAGGCGGAGCTGGGTCCCTGGAGCGAGCCGAGGTGCCGCCGAATGAACCAGATTAGCGACGATGATCGCATCGGCATTCGACGTCCCGATCCGCGTCAGGCTGCGCGCAAGGCCGTCACCGCCGAGCGTCGCGAAAAGATCGATGGCGGTGCGTTCGGGCGCGACCTCCAATGGGGTGACCAGTGCGCCGGGCGCCATGCGCATGCCGATGCGCGATCCCTGCGACAAAGGTTCGACTCCGATGGCACGCCATTGGCCGCGCGCGTCGCCGGTCAGCGGCGGCGCGTGGCCACCGGGAAGCGCGCCGAAATCGGGCGCGGTCAGCGCCGCGGCGGTGCACAGCAGCCCCAAGGTCCCGAGCCCACGCCACCATCGGCGGGAAAACAAATTTTCGCCGAGGTCGACGACCAGCATCGTGGAACGCGGTCGCGCCAGTCCGAACGGCACGAGACCGCCAAGATCCCTTGGCGTCGCGGCGACCGCATTGCTCCCGAATTGCCGTCCCGTCCACGCTTCGCGCATCGACCACCAAACTCCTTGGGCGCGACCGTGACCTAACAAGGTTAAGGCTGTTTTAACTGCGATCCTGCTTGCACTTCGCGCATGCCATGCCAAATTAGGCCGATGCCGCGCGGCGACAGCCTGGTCAGGGCGATCCTGGGCCCCACCAATACCGGCAAGACCTATCTCGCCATCGAGCGGATGTGCGCCCATTCGTCGGGCGTGATCGGCTTCCCCCTGCGGCTGCTGGCGCGCGAGGTGTACGAGCGGGTGGTGGCGATCACGGGCGCGCACCAGGTTGCAC
>CAXSCF010000115.1:0-479 GCA_964235815.1 uncultured Sphingomicrobium sp. | reverse complement strand
CATCGTCCCCAAGGGCGCGCGGTACGTGTTGTGCACCGCCGAGAGCATGCCCGTGACGGGCGGACGCGAGGATCGGACTCACGAAGGCGTGTTCCCATCCGAGTTCGCCTTTGCCGCGATCGACGAAGCGCAACTGGGCAGCGACCTCGAGCGTGGCCATGTGTTCACCGACCGATTGCTGCGCGCGCGGGGCCGGGAGGAGACCTTGATCCTGGGCAGCGACACGTTGCGCCCGATGATCCGCAAGCTGCTTCCGGACGCGGAGATCGTCAGCCGGCCGCGCTTCTCGACGCTTCGCCATGCCCCGTCGAGCAAGCTGTCGCGCTTGCCACCACGGTCGGCGATCGTCGCGTTCAGCGCCGAGCAGGTCTATGGCCTGGCCGAGATGCTTCGCCGCTTCAAAGGGGGTGCGGCGGTGGTGATGGGCGCACTCAGCCCGGCCACGCGCAACGCCCAGGTGGCGATGTTCCAGCGCGGCG
>CAXSCF010000114.1:0-4280 GCA_964235815.1 uncultured Sphingomicrobium sp. | reverse complement strand
GCGACGGGGTCGTCGCGGCCCGGGGTGTCGATGACCAGCACGTCGCACTCGCCCGACAGGCGCTCGATGGCGGCGTCGAGGCCGGCTTCGGTCTGGTCGTCGAGCACTTCGTAGGTGGCAAAGGCGAGGCGCTTGTCGAGGCGGCGCATGGTGGCGTCGCGATTTTCGAAGTAGCGGGTCATGGTGCGCTGACGCTGGTCGAGGTCGAGCGCGCCGACGCGGTGCCCCGAAGCGGCGAGCGCGATCGCGGTGTGGACCGCGGTGGTCGACTTGCCGGTGCCGCCCTTTTCATTGGCGAAAACGATGAAATGCGGCTGGCCCATGGCCTGACGTGCCCCTTGTGTTGCCCTTCGCCGCGCCTACAAACGCGGCCCCTGCAGGTCCGTGTATCGAAGGGGCGAATCGCTTGCAAATTGTTCGTCAAATGAATGCGTTGGGCGGAGCGCTGGCGGCGTGGAAGCGCGCCGGCGAGCGCATCGCGCTGGTGCCGACGATGGGGGCGCTTCACGCCGGGCACATGGCACTGGTGGGCGAAGCGAAGGCGCGCGCCGACCGCGTGGTGGCGACGATCTTCGTCAATCCATTGCAGTTCGGGGCGAACGAGGACCTCGACGCTTACCCGCGGCAGGAGGCGGCGGATATTGCATTGCTCGAGGCGGCGGGGTGCGACTTGCTGTGGCTGCCGGGGGCGGACGAGGTCTATCCGCCGGGGTTCGCGACCACAGTCAGCGTGGCGGGGGTCAGCGAACGCTGGGACGGGGCGGCGCGGCCGGGGCATTTCGATGGGGTGGCGACGGTGGTCGCCAAGCTGTTCACCGCGGTGCGGCCCGATGTTTCGCTCTTCGGCGAAAAGGATTTCCAGCAGTTGGCGGTGATTCGGCGGATGAATGCCGACCTCGGGCTGGGAGTCGAGATCGTCGGCGCGGCGACGGTCCGCGACGGGGACGGGCTCGCGCTGTCGTCGCGCAATGCCTATCTGAACGAAAGCGAGCGACGTCATGCCGTCGCCTTGCCGCAGGCGCTCGAGACGGCCCGCTCGGAGATCGTTGGGGGGCAGCCGGTGGCGGTGGCGATCGACGCGGCGGTGGCGCGGCTGACCGCGGCGGGGTTCGCGCCGATCGATTATGTCGCGCTGGTCGATGCCGCGACGCTCGAGCCGGTCGCCCAGCCGCAAGGGGAAATGCGGCTGATCGCGGCGGCGCGGCTGGGGCGGACGCGGCTGATCGACAATCTGCGTGTCTTTTTGGACACGCGTTCCGCGTGAGGTAATTTCGGCGTTAACCATTTGTTTGCCGTTGGCGCCCGAAACCGTGGTCAAGCGATCAACAGGGGATCTTACCATGGCCATCAGTCAGAAGAGCGCGAACTTCCTTCTCAACAGCCGGATGGCCGACGCCGCGGCGGGGGATGTCGAGGCATTGTTCGAACTCGGCGTGACCTATTCGACCGGGCGCGGTGGCGCCGGGGTCGATCTTATCGAGGCGCACAAATGGTTCAACTTGGCGGCGCTGTCGGGGGACACGCGCAGCCAGGCATGCCGCGCCGATATCAGCTTCGAGATGACCGCTCGCGAGATCGCCGAGGCGCAGAAATCGGCGCGGGCGTGGCTTGGGGCGGCCGGGCAGCGCCACGCGGCGTAGCTCTTGTTCCTCTCCGAGCCCTTGCTTGGGGAGGTGGCAGCCGCAGGCTGACGGAGGGGGTCTAAATGCCGCTTCGAAGAACCCCTCCACCATCCTGCGGATGGTCCCCCTCCCCGAGCAAGCTCGGGGAGGAATTGGATCACCGCACCACCACCGTCACCGATCTCCGGTTCTGGGCCCAGGCACTTTCGTCCGAGCCGGTCGCCGCGGGGCGTTCCTTGCCCCAGCTGATGACCGTCAGCCGCGCCGCGGGGACGCCGCTCGCGATGAGGAAATTCTTGGCCGCATTGGCGCGCCGCTCACCCAGCGCGAGGTTGTATTCGCGCGTCCCGCGTTCGTCGGCGTGGCCCTCGATCGAGCCCTTGACCGAGGGATTGGCGAGCATCCAGCGCGCCTGCGCGGCGAGCGTGGCGCGCGAGGCGGGGTCGACGTCGGACTTGTCGGTGCCGAAGTAGATCGTGTCAGAGCCCGCCTTGGCGACGAGATCGGCCTGCATCCCGGGCAGCTCGACCAGATCGACATTGTCGTCGGCGTTGGTGCCCGCGGCGCCGGCGCCGTTGGGATCGGCGATCGCCGGGCCGATGGCTGCCGGGGGCGTCTTGCGCCCACAGGCCCCGGTGACAAGCGCGAGGGCGGACATGCCGATGATGATGGACTTGTTCATTTGGTGGCTCCTTGACGACAGGCTTAATTGTTGAGTGGCGACCAGCTGGGATCCGATCCGCCGAGCGGGGTCGGCAGGCGGCGCGCCGGGCCGCCGTCGATGTTGACCGCGTAGAGGCTAGACGTCCCACTGCCACGCGCGATGCGGTTGAACATCACGAACTGGCCGTTGGGGGCCCAGCTCGGGCCTTCGTCCTGCCACGCATCGGTGAGCAAGCGGACATTGCCCCCCGACGAGCTCATCGTGCCGATGCGGAAGCCGGCGCCGCCGATGCGGGTGAAGGCGATCAAGTCGCTGCGCGGGTTCCAGACGGGCGACGCATAAGCGCCGCCGCCGAAGCTGATGCGGCGCTGGCCCGATCCGTCGGCGTCCATGACGTAGAGTTGCTGCGATCCCGAGCGGTCGCTTTCGAACACGATGCGGCGGCCGTCGGGGGAGAAGCTTGGCGAGGTGTCGGCGCCGGGTGCGGTGGTCAGGCGGCGCGGGGGTCCGCCATCGGCGGCGACGACATAGATGTCGCTATTGCCGCCGACCCCCATCGAGAACACCACCTCGCGCCCGTCGGGGGAGAAGCGGGGGGCGAAGGTGAAGGCGGTGCCGGGGACGAGCAAGCGGTCGGCACCCGAGGCGACATCGAGGACGTGGACGCGCGGGCGGCGACCCTGATAGCTCATATAGACCAATTTGTCGCCGCGCGGGGAGAAGCGCGGCGTGACGACGGTCGCCATGCCATCGGTCAAATAACGGTGGTTGCCGCCGTCCGAATCCATGATGGCGATGCGCTTCTGGCGGGCGTTCTTGGGGCCGGTCTCGGCGACGTAGACGATGCGCGTGTCGAGGAACGCCTGCTGCCCCGAGAGGCGCGAATAAATGGTGTCGGCGCATTTGTGCGCGGCGCGGCGCCAGTCGGTGGCGGGGACGGCGAAGCCCTGGCGAGCGAGCTCGCGTCCGGCGGCGACATCATAGACATAGCAGCCGACGGTGATGCGGCCATCGTCGCGTGGTTCGACGGTGCCTGTGACGAGCTGCGCCGCCCCCGCACTGCGCCACTCGCCATAGGCCGGGCTTTGCGCCTGGCCGAGAGTGTAGCCGCCAATGCCGTTGGGACCGAGCGGGGTGAACAGCCCGGTGGAGCGAAGATCGGAGGCGATCACTTCGGCGATCTGGCGGCCGAGCGTCGAGGGGGCGCCGCCGGCGACGGGGAGCGCGGGGACGGCGATCGCGGTCAATTCCTGAACCCCGCCGCCGACGATGTCGACTTCGACCGGGGGGGCGTCCTGCTGCTGCGCCGACGCGGGGTTTGCGACGGCGAGGAGAGCGGTAACGAGCGAGACAGCAAGTTTCATGGGATTCCTCACGGCAAGCGGTAGGTCATGTTGATGTTCGACCAGCCGCCCTGGGGGGTCGCGTAAAGGTCGGCGGGGAGGCGAAGGGGCGCGCATTGGCGGTAGCTGGCGATGGCCTGATCCTTGACCAGTTCCTCATATTTCGAATTATCCTCATCGATCCCGCTGGTGCGCACGACGCTCGGCTCGCCGGTCAGGCGGCCGGCCCGCGACAGGCGGATGTTGAGCACGACGCGGATGCGGTTGGCGCCTTCGCCGAGCGCGCGCTGGCGAAGCGCACAGGGGCGGATCTGGGCGGCGATGGCGGAGGCCACGTCGGCCTTGGCGGCGGCGCTGAAGGTCGCCGCTGCGGGCGTGGCCGAGCGCGCAAGGGCGAGCCGGTCGGGGCCAATGCCCTTGAGAAAATCATTGCCGATCCGCGACACCCGCGGCGCAGCGCGCGCGGGAGCAGGTGCGGGGCGCGCGGGCGTCGCGCGTGAAGGTGCTGGACGAGGTGATGGCGCTGACCGCGATGACGTGGGACGGGGGGGCGCGGGACGGGGCGGCGCGGGACGGGGCGGCGCGGGACGGGGCGGGGGCGCGCGCTTGAGCGGCGGCGCGGGGCCCGGCGTGGGCTGGGGACGCGGCGGG
>CAXSCF010000113.1:0-4433 GCA_964235815.1 uncultured Sphingomicrobium sp. | reverse complement strand
ACGGATCGCGCAGCCGCGCCTCGCGCCACATCCACGGCTGGTTGCGCGGGCCATG
Organism: uncultured Sphingomicrobium sp.; assembly: GCA_964235815.1. Classification (GTDB taxonomy): domain Bacteria; phylum Pseudomonadota; class Alphaproteobacteria; order Sphingomonadales; family Sphingomonadaceae; genus Sphingomicrobium. The sequence goes on along the minus strand of CAXSCF010000113.1, from coordinate 4,378 downwards.
TTCGAACGGAATACCCGACCGCGCTAGCCGCTCGACCCGCGTATCCAGATCATCGCATTCAAAATAGACCGCGGTCGATTCGCTCGCCGCCTCGTCGGGATCGACCTGGAACGAGAAAGTTGCCCCCCCATCGGTCTCGAACCGCGCATAGCCATTTTCGCGACTGTCGACGATCTGCCGCAGCCCCAGCGCGGCGTAGAATTCGACCATCGGATCATACTCCTTGCCCGTCACCGTAACCTGGTTGAGCCGCAGGCCGATGCCGGTGTCGAGCCGCACCCGCTGTTGCCCGAGCGGCCCGTGCCCCTGCCCCAACCCCGGTGCTTCATGCAGCGCCATGCGCACGAGCAATCGCCCCCGCTCGACCGCGTCGGACAGGTCAAGCCCGCACCCGAGATAGAAAGCAATCGCGCTGGCCAGCGTGCATCCCGTCCCGTGGGTGCTCGTGGTGTCGATCCGCTGGCCCTGCCAGCTGGTCATATTATCTTCCTCGATCAGCGCATCGGCGAGCGCGTCGCCTTCCTCATGCCCGCCCTTGATGAGCACCGCGCAACGATGCTTGGAGACCAATTGGAGCGCCCCCGCGACCTCGTCCTCCTCGCTCGTGAGCCGCCGCAGTTCGGGCAAATTGGGCGTTGCAAGCGTCGCCACGTCCATCAACTTGCCGAACGCCGCGATGGTCGGGTCATCGGCCAGCGTCGCGCCGCTGGTCGCGACCATCACCGGGTCGAACACGATCGGAATGCCCTCGAGCCGTTCGAGCCGCGCCGCGATGTGGAGCGCGGTGAAGGGCGATCCGATCATCCCGATCTTGACCGCATCGACCCCGATATCGTCGATCACCGCATCGATCTGCGCCAGCACGACCTCGGTCGGGACGGCATGGATGGCGCTGACGCCTTGAGTATTCTGCGCAGTGATCGCGGTCACCGCGGTCATGGCGTGCCCGCCGAGCATGGTGACCGTCTTGATGTCGGCCTGGATCCCCGCACCCCCGCCCGAGTCCGACCCGGCGATGACCAGGATGCGCGTGGTCACCCCTTATACTTGCGCGACGTCGAGGCCGGATGCGCGATCAGCCGCGCCCTCGACCGCGTCGGGCGATCGGTCAAATCGCCCCCGCAATTGGGACAGCGATCGTCGAGCGCCTCGGCGCAGCTCGCGCAAAAGGTGCATTCATACGAACAGAGGAAGGCGCCCGGTTGATGCGCTGGCAGATCCGCGCCACAGCGCTCGCAATCGGGGCGCATCTCGAGCATTAGGCGGCGACCTCGGCGACCGCCAGGCAAATATCATCGACCAGCCGCTCGACCAAAGTGGCATCGTCGCCCTCGGCCATGACGCGGATCAAAGGTTCGGTGCCCGACTTGCGGATCACCAGCCGGCCGCGGCCGCCAAGCTGCGCCTCGGCCTCGGCGATCGCCGCCTTGACCGGCGCTGCCTCGAGCGGCGCACCGCTCGCGAAGCGGACGTTCTTGAGCAATTGCGGGACGGGGTCGAACATGTGCAGCAATTCGCTCGCCGGCTGGCCGCTGTCGACCAAGGCCGAGAGGATCTGCAGCCCCGCGACCAGCCCGTCCCCGGTCGTGGCGTGGTCGGTCAGGATGATATGCCCCGACTGCTCGCCGCCGACATTGCATCCCGACGCGCGCATGCGTTCGAGCACATAGCGATCGCCCACCGCCGAGCGGTGGAGGTCGAGCCCCTCGGCAGCAAGCCGGCGCTCGAGCCCGAGGTTGGACATCACCGTCGCCACCACCGCGCCCCCGGTCAGCGTCCCGCGCCGCGCCTGGGTGATGCCGATCAACGCCATCAATTGGTCGCCGTCGACCAGCCGCCCCTTCTCGTCGACCACGATCAGGCGGTCGGCATCGCCATCGAGCGCAAGGCCGATGTGCGCGCCCGACGCGACCACGCTTTCCTGCAGGCGCTGCGGCGCGGTCGATCCGCAATCCTGGTTGATGTTGGTGCCATTGGGCTTGGTCCCGATCGCGGTCACTTCGGCGCCCAATTCCCACAAGGCCTCGGGCGCGACTTCATAGGCCGCGCCATTGGCGCAATCGATCACGATCTTGAGCCCGTCGAGGCGGATATGGTCGGGCAAGGTCGACTTGGCGAAGTGGATATAGCGTCCGCGCGCATCCTCGATCCGCTTGGCGCGCCCGATCCGCGCTGCATCGACCAGCACGGGGCTGCCCTCGAGCAAGGCCTCGATCGCATATTCGTCGGCATCGGACAGCTTGTAGCCGTCGGGACCGAACAATTTGATGCCATTGTCCTCGAACGGATTGTGGCTCGCCGAAATCATCACGCCCAGGTCGGCGCGCATTTCCTTGGTCAGCATCGCCACCCCGGGGGTCGGCATCGGCCCGAGCAGGACGACGTCCATGCCGACCGAGGTGAACCCCGCGACCATCGCCGATTCCATCATGTAGCCGCTGAGCCGCGTGTCCTTGCCGATCACGACGCGGTGGCGATGGTCGCCGCGCAGGAAATGCGTCCCCGCCGCCTGCCCGACGCACAGCGCGATTTCGGGAGTCATCGGCGCCTGGTTGGTGCGCCCGCGAATCCCGTCGGTGCCGAAAAATTTGCGTGCCATGGCGTAGGTCTAGCCGCGAACCGTTAAGCGAACCAGTATGGAAGGACAGGCCCCGGAGTTGCCACCGGGGCCAGGCCTTTACTTGACGCCGTGCATCAGTCTGCGCAGCGGCCACGCGAGCAGCAGCAACACCCCGCCGATCACGATCGCGACCCAGCCGATGGTGGTGAACACCCCGACATAGGTCTGCAGGCTCACTTGCAAGTTCGTCACCTGCCCGCCGACGGTTTCGACCGAGGCGACCTGCGCGACGAGCCCGGCGACATATTGCGCCACCGCGATCGACAGGAACCATACCCCCATCATCATGCCGACGATGCGCGCGATCGACAGCTTGGTGATCATGCTCAAGCCCACTGGCGAGATGCACAATTCGGCGATCGAGTGGATCAGGTACAACCCCGCCAGCCACCACAGCCCGACCTTGAAGTCGGGGCCGGCGAAGTGGGCCCCCCACACCAGGAACAGGAAGCCGAGCCCGACCCCGACCAAAGCGATCCCGAACTTGATCGGGATGGTCGGCTCGATCCCGCGCTTGGCCATCGAGTTCCACATAATCGAGAACAATGGCGCCAGCAGGACGATGAACGCGGCGTTGAAGAACTGCGTCTGCCCCGCCGAAATGCTGAACAGCCCGAACACGCTCAAGTCGGTATTGCGGTCGGCGAACAGCGTAAGCGACGATCCCGCTTGCTCGAACAGCGTCCAGAACACCGTGTTGAAGGTGATCAGGACCATCGCCGCGATCATCATCTGGAATTCCTGGCGGCTGCCCTTGATGAACGACCAGATGAGGATCCCGGGGACCGCGATGAGGAAGGTCCCGAACATGATCTTGCCCATGATCGGCAAGGTCGAGATGTAACCGACAATCCCCGATCCGGCGGCGGGCTTCACATAGCCCATGAGGTTGGTGAACAGGAAATAGACCACCGGGATGGCGATGATCGCGCCGACGTAGATCAGCATGTCGCGATTGGTCGGCGCATTGGCCGGGCGGTCGCCATAGCCGTTGAGCGCGCCGCCATCGAACTGGATCAACAGCCACGAAATGAACATCCCGGCGGCGGCGAGTGCGAATCCGGCCCACCAGCCAAGCCCGCCCCAGCTGCCCATCCCCACCGCGAGCAGCGGGCACAGGATTTGCGAGAACAAGGAGCCGAGGTTGATCCCCATGTAGAAGATCGTGAACCCGGCGTCGCGGCGGCGGTCGCCATCGGCGTAGAGCGAGCCGACCATGGTCGAGATGTTGGGCTTGAAGAAGCCATTGCCGACGACCACCAGCGCAAGCCCGATGAGCAGCAGGAAGACCGAGGTCGGCGAGCGTTCGCCCTGCGCCTCGAACCCGCCCGCGGCGATCTTGCGCGCTTCGCTGCCGTCGGGGTTGAGCAGCGATACGGTCTTGTCGTCATTGCCCTTGATCTGGAGGTTTTGCCCGCCCGGCGCGACGACATATTGTTTCAGCGCCTCGCCCGTGCTTTGCTGGACGACCTCGACCCGCTGCCCGTCGATCAAGGCGAACGGCTTGGCCGGCTGCCCGCCGAAGCACAATGTCAGATAGCCCAGGCTCATCATGATCGCGCCGAACTTGACCGCGCGCTTCGACCCTAGGAAGCGGTCGGCCATCAATCCGCCGATCAGCGGAGTGAGATACACCAGCGCGGTGAACCCGCCGTAAAGCCCGGTCGTGGTAGTGTCCGAAAACAGGAAATGCTGTGCCAGGTACAGCGTCAGCAGCGCGCGCATGCCGTAATAGCCGAACCGCTCCATCGCCTCGGT
>CAXSCF010000112.1:0-4594 GCA_964235815.1 uncultured Sphingomicrobium sp. | reverse complement strand
GCTTTTCGGTGACGTCGCCGTAATAGCCCTTGAGCTTCTGCTTGGCGCGCAGCTGAATGCCGAAGTCCGACACCTTCGACTTGCGCCGCTGGCCGTGCTGGCCGGGGCCGTATTCGCGCTTGTTGACGGGCGACTTCGGGCGACCGAAGACGTTTTCGCCCATCCGGCGGTCGAGTTTATACTTGGCGCTGGAACGCTTGCTCACGATGATAGTCCAATCTGCTGGTTCAACATGTCCCGGACCGCGCCACCGATCGCGGGGGACCGGCAGGACCATCACTTCACCGGGGTGTGAGGTCGATTGCGAAGGCGTGCGCCTAGGCGAAGCAGGGCCGCAGGTCAAGCTTGGCAAGCGGCGGGCGGGCAGGGCATAGGTGCGCGATGACCCCGATCCGCGATCCCGCCGACTGCATCACCATGACTGACGTTCGCGCCGGGGTCGACGACCTCGACCGGCGGCTGGTCGCGCTGATCGAGCGCCGCTTCGGCTACATGGACGCCGCGGCGCGGATCAAGCCGACGCGCGCCGCGGTCCGCGACGAATGGCGCAAGGCCGACGTCAAGGCCAAGGTCGATGCCGCCGCCATCGCCGCGGGGGTCGATCGTGATCTGATGGCGCGCCTTTACGAGGATTTGATCGAGACCTCGATCGCGCATGAATTGGGCCGCTGGGACAGACTGCGCGCGACGTGAGTTCGGTGGCGGCGCCAGGCGAGGGCGACGCCCCCTTTCGCTGGCTGCTGGTCGTCGCCGTGGCGCTGGCGTGGCTGGTGCCGGTGGCGCTGGCGATGCCCGCCAACCACGACGAGGGCCAATATGTCTCAGCGGCCTATTTCGTCGCGCGCGGGCTGCTCCCCTATCGCGACTTCGCTTATCTTCAATCGCCGCTCCAGCCCTTCGTCTATGCGCCGCTTGCGTGGCTGCTGCCCGGCTGGTCGTACCTCGCGACGCGACTCGCCAACGCGCTGGCGACCGCGCTCGCCGCGGGTCTGATCGGGCGCACGGCCGCGGGGCTTTCGGGCGATCACCGCATCGGCTGGCTTGCCGCCGCCGCGGTGCTGTCGACCGATGCCGTGCTGTTCGGCGGCAGCGTGGCGCGCAACGATGCGCTGCCGTTCCTGCTGTTCGCGCTCTCGCTCGAGCGCTTGTTCGGCGTTGCGGCGCCCGGCCGGGCGCGGCTCGCGCTGGCCGGGCTCGCGGTCGGCTTGGCCGCATCGGCCAAGCTCAGTTTCGCTGTGCCCGCGGCAACGATGCTGGCGATGGCGCTGTGGCATGGGGTGTGGAATCGTCGCGCAAGCCTTGCCGCGCTGCTTGCTGGGATGGCGCTTGGCGGTGCGCCGATCTTGATCGCCGTGGCGCTCGTTCCGACGATTTTCCTGTTCGACGTTTATCATTACAGCATCGACGCGGTGGCGGCATGGCAGGCCTTGTCGGGTGCCAGTCACCGGCTCGCGCTGCCCGAGCGGCTGCGCGAATTCACTTTGCTGGCACTGCTTGGCCCGGTGCCGTGGCTGTCGATCGCGATCGGCGCGGTGCGCGCGCGCGAAACACGGCGTCCGCTGGGCATGTCTCTGTACATCGTGGCGCTGGCCTGTGTCCTCGCCTCGTTCCTGCCGATGCCGACCTATCGCCAGTATCTGATCCCGATGACCGCCCCTTTGGTGCTGCTCGGCGCGGTCAATGCCGCCGCGCTTCGCGAACGCCTTTCCAAAAGTCGCGGCCGGACGCGCTTGTTTGCGCTGATCGTGACGCTGTCTGCGCTAGCCGGGATAGGTCGGACGGTCGGCTGGGCGCTTACCAAGCCGCTGTCGTCGCGCCCGCTGGCAATCGAACGCCAGGCGCATTCCATCGGGACATTGGCGCGTACCGTCGGGGCACGGCGCATCGCCGGGCTTGATCCGCTGCGGCTGGTCGACAGCGGCATCGATGTCGATTCGCGCTTTGCGCCGGGACCTTTCCTGTTTCGCGCCGGGGACCTTGCCGCCTGCCGCGACCGCCGCTTGTGCGCCGTCACCTTTCGCTCGCTCGACGGGCTCGATCGGGACCCGCCCGACGCCATCCTGACGGGCACCGAACGGCGCGCGCCGTCGCGCATCTGTGGCGGTCTGGATGGAACGCTCGATCGCTGGGCCGCACGACATGGTTATGCCGTAATGCCCCTGGCGAACCGCCAATTGCTCTGGTTTCAACCGGGGCTAAAACCGCTGAAAGCGCCCTAATTGGCGCCCTGATTGAGGCCACCGCTGCCGCGATGCGCCTGGTCGAGCGCGTTGGCGGCGGCGGCATTGTCGCTCGCCCGGATGGCGGCCCATTCGCTGCGGGTGTGGCAGATGCGCTTGCTCATGATCGAGCCGAGCGGAACTTGGCTGCGGCAGATTTTCTTGTCCGGGGCCAGAACCGGGGCAGGTGCGACGGCGGTTGCGCCCGCCGCGCCGGGGGTCGGCGCGGCCACTTGCGCGAACGCCGCCGATGAAGCGAAGAAACTAAAAAGCATGGCAATCTTGGTCAAGGTCATCGCGACGCTCCGTAAAAATGACAAGTCTATTCATAGCCTTATCAAGGCGTCTCGGCAAGACTGCCCGGCGCCGTTGATCGAACCAGTGGGGCATTTTGTCGACCGGTCAGCGCGGCCGGGGATGACCCAGCGTGCGGATCATCCCGCGCACCGCCTTGACCTCGCGGCTCGACCAGCCCGGCTTGGACATGATCGATCGGATCATGTGGCGGGTCACCTGGGTCCGCTCGGGCGGGTGGAAATAGCCCGCGGCATGGAGGTCGGTATCGAGGTGGCCGATCAGCCCCTCGAGCTCGGCCTGCGGCGCGGGAGGCTCCATGTCCTTGACCGTCGGCTGGGCCAGCGCCGCCCCGCGCGACCATTCATAGGCCAGCAGGATCACCGCCTGGGCCAGATTGAGGCTGCCGAACTCAGGATTGATCGGAACCGTGACGATGGTCGTGGCAAGCGCGACGTCGTCGCTCTCCAGCCCCGAGCGCTCGGGCCCGAACAGGATCGCCGAGCGCCCGCTCGTGGCGAGCATCTCGCGCGCCATCTGCTCAGGGCCGACCGCGGGCTTGACCAGATCGCGCCGCCGCACGGTCGAGGCATAGACCACCGCGCAATCGGCGATCGCGTCCTCGACGGTATCGAACACCCGCGCTTGCTCAAGCACCACATCGGCCCCGCTCGCCGCCGGCCCGGCATCGGGATTGGGCCACCCATCACGCGGCGCCACCAACCGCATTTCGGTCAGCCCGAAATTGAGCATGGCGCGAGCGGCCTTGCCGATATTCTGCCCGAGTTGGGGGCGGACCAGGATGATGACGGGTGAGGGGGGGGGCATATCCATCTCCGTTCCTCCCGAGCGAAGTCGAGGGACTATGCCGAGCGAAGCCGAGGACCTTGCCGCGCGTTCCGAAGGCGGCAACGCGGCGTTGCTGAGCCTGGTCCAGTCGCCAGCCATCAGGGCTTCCTTTTTCTCGCGCGACCAACCTTTGATCCGCACCTCGGCGGACAGCGCTTCTTCACGCGTTGCGAAATAATCCGACCAGACCAGTTCGATGGGGCGACGTTCGTACGTGTAGCCACGAACGACGCCCGATTGATGCTGGGCAACGCGGCGTTCGAGGTCATCGCTGTGACCCGTGTAATAGCTGTTGTCGGCGCAACGCAGGATGTAGACGTGGAAGCTCATGGGGCACTCCTTGAGGGCTCGGCTTCGCTCGCTTTAGTCCCTCGACTTCACTCGGGAGGAACGGGCTGGAATGGCTATAGCAGTTTGTCGCGCGGCTTGGCGGGGTCGGGGGCCGCCACGTCCTCGCCCACCGCCTCGGCGATCTCCGCGAAATCCCCCGCCTCGGAGAAGTCCTTGTAGACGCTGGCGAAGCGGATGTAGGCCACCGGGTCGAGCGCCTTCAAGCCGTCCATCACCGCCTGGCCGATGGCGCCGGTCGAGACTTCGTCGCCGCGCGTTTCGAGCTGGCGCTGGATGCTCGACACCAGCCGGTCGATGCGCGCCGCGTCGATGTCGCGCTTGCGGCAGGCGTGGCCGATCGCGCGCTCCAATTTGGCGCGGTCGAACGGCTCGCGCTTGCCGTCCTTCTTGAGCACGGTGAGGTCGCGCAGCTGGACGCGTTCGAAGGTGGTGAAGCGCGCGCCGCATCCGGCGCATTCGCGGCGGCGGCGGATCGAGCTGCCATCCTCGGACGGGCGGCTGTCCTTTACCTGGCTGTCGTCATGCGCGCAGAATGGACAGCGCATCAGTCGGGGTAGATGGGAAAACGGGCGCACAGTTGGCGGACGCGCTGGTTGACCTCGGCCTCGCGGGCCGGGTCGCCCGCCTTCACGCCTTCGAGGACGTCGGCGACCATGTCCCCAATGGCGGCGAACTCGGCCTCGCCAAAGCCGCGCGTGGTCCCGGAGGGGGAGCCGACGCGGATCCCGCTGGTCTGCATCGGCGGCAGGGGATCGAACGGCACGCCATTCTTGTTGCAAGTGATCGCGGCACGCTCGAGCGCTTCGTCGGCGTCCTTGCCGGTGATCCCGAGCGGGCGCAGGTCGACCAAGGCAAGGTGCGTATCGGTGCCCCCCGCGACG
>CAXSCF010000111.1:0-4715 GCA_964235815.1 uncultured Sphingomicrobium sp. | reverse complement strand
CCTGCCCGTCCATCAGCAGATGCTCCCACACCTCGTCGCTGATCACGATCAAATCGTGCGCGCGCGCAACGCTCGCCACTGCGCCGAGTTCGTCGTCATCGAACAAACGCCCGGTCGGGTTGTGCGGATTGTTAAAGATGATCACGCGCGTCTTCGCGGTCACCGCCGCGGCCAGCGCGTCCGCCTCGATTCGCCAACTCGGCGGCGCCAGCGCCACTTCGCGCACCACTCCTCCGGCACGTCGGACCAACGGCGCATAGGCATCATAAGCGGGGGTCATCACGATCACTTCGTCGCCAGGCTCGATCGTCGCCAGGATCGCCGCCGCGAGCGCCTCGGTCGCGCCCGACGTGACGCATACGCCTCGCGCCGTCAGGTTGATCGCATGATGCCGGCGATAATGATCGGCCACCGCCTCGCGCAATGCCGGCAGGCCGCGCGACGGCGCATATTGGTTCGACCCGTCGGCCAGCGCCCGCGCCGCCGCCTCGATGACTGCCTCGGGCCAGCCGAAATCGGGAAACCCCTGCCCCAGATTGATGGCGTCGTGCTCGGCGGCGGCCAGCGACATCCGCTCGAACACGCTCGTCGCCATCGTCTCGTACAGCGGGTTCAAATCATGCGCCCTAATGCGACATATCGACGGTGCCAGCATGGACGCTGCCGTGCAGGATGCGAACGACTTCGACGCGCAGGCCGTCAAATTGATAATAAATAATATAGTCGCGGTGCAGCCAGGATCGGACCCCCACGCCAAGCTCGGGCCGTTCTCGACCCATCAGCGGGTGGCTCGCAAGCCAATCGTCGACTGCTCTGAAAGAGAGGACGAACTTCAGGGCTTCAATATGGCCCCATTGGCCAGCACCATATTCGAGAATTGCGAACAGGTCGTCTTCGGCCGCGTCCAAGCGCGTGGCGTCAACCAAGCTGTGAAGCTCGGGCGCGCAAAGCCGCCTCGAGATCGTCCCAACTGCGCGAACTGGTGGCGCTTGCAAGCCCTTTGGCAATCTCGGCTTTGAGCGCTGCCAGCTTGGTCTCATAGACCATGCGCTGACGCATCAGGTCGCGCAGGCAATCGCTCGCAGTGGCATATTCGCCTTCAGCAACCTTGCTTTCGACCCACGCCCGCATTGGGTCGGTAACCGAGATATTCATCGTCGCCATGTAAGTCTCCGGCTTGAAAAGTGCCCATCATGGCAAATATTGTCAAGTTTGGAGCAGGTTCGCAATCTCCTCCGCCTCATACCCCAGCTCTTCGAGGATTGCGGCGCCGTCCGCCCCGGCACGACGCGGCGGGTCGGGGCGGTCGAGCGTGGTCGCCGAATAGCGCGGCGCCGGGGCTGGCTGATACACGCCGTCGAGATCGATGAAGCTGCGGCGCGCAATGTTGTGCGGATGGACCGGCGCTTCGCCAAGGTCGAGGATCGGCGTTACGCAAGCATCGGTTCCCGCAAAATGGCTCGCCCATTCATCGCGCGTACGGCTCTTGATGACGGTCGCGATCTGCTCGCGCATCGATCCGATCGGCAGCGCCAGTCCCTTGAACAGGACCGCTTTGAACTGGGGTTCGATCGCCCCGAAACTGACGAACTTTCCGTCGCTGCAGCGGTACACGCCATAGGTCGGATCACCCCCGTCAAGCAGATTGGCCTCGCGCTCGTCGCGCCACGCCCCCGCCGCGCGCAAGCCATAGGTCAGTGCCCCGATCAGCGCCGCGCCATCGCTCATCGCCGCATCGATCACCTGCCCGGCCCCGCCGCGCTGCACGGCGAGCAGCGCCGCGACCATCGCAAACGCCAGCATCATGCCGCCGCCGGCATAATCGGCGAGATAGTTTACCGGCGCCACCGGGCGCTCGGTGGGCCCGATGCCATGCATCAGCCCGGTCAGGCTGAGATAATTGATGTCATGGCCCGCATCCGCAGCGAGCGGCCCGTGCTGCCCCCAGCCCGTGACCCGGCCATAGACCAGCGCCGGATTGACCTTGAGCAGCACGTCGGGGCCAAGCCCGAGGCGCTCCATCACCCCCGGACGATAGCCTTCGATCAGTCCGTCGGCATTGGCGACCAGCCGCTCGACCACGGCGCGGCACTCCGCGCGCTTGAGGTCGAGCGCGATCGAGCGACGGCTGCGCGACAACGGATCGTTGGGCACTGCGATCATCCCCGCGCGCTCGATGCGGATCACGCGCGCTCCATGATCGGCCAGCATCATCCCTGCAAACGGCCCCGGACCAAGCCCCGCCAGCTCGATGATCGTCAGTCCTGCCAGCGGTCCGCTCATCCTGCAACGCTAGCGCCGCCGCCCCGCACCGCAAGCGAAAGATCGCTCGGTTTGACACGCCGCTCCACGTCCCGCGCGTTGGTCCCGCCCACGGCAGACCGCTCCACTTCGGACGATGAAGTCATGATCCCCTAAGCACCTTCATTATAAAGTGCAGGTCCGCCAGGCAGGGGACAACCAACGTGAATAGTGCCACATATCCAGAAACGATCTCGTCCGCCAACGGGATCGACGATTTGCTCGGGCTGGGCGGTGCCGGCATAGCCCGCGCGCTTTACGACGGGCAAAAGACCGATCTCGCGCTGGTCCTGGGTCGGCTCCGCGCCGCGCCCTTGGTTCCGGCCGATCGTGCCGCAGCCGCCGCGCTGCTCCACAACATCGCCGGAACCGCGGCCTATTTCCATGACGATGCGCTCGGCGGGATGGCGAGCGCGCTCGAACAGCCGCTGCGTGATGCGCCCGGCGGCAGCGCGGTCAGTGCCTGTTGCGACGCCCTCCTGCGGCTGATCGAGGCACGCTGACATGGCGCGGATCATCCTGGTCGATGACGATCCGGTGATCGGCGATCTGGTCGTCAACGCCTTGCTCGACGCGGGTCATGCGATCGGCTGGATTGCCGATGCCGCGACTGCGCTCAATTTCATGCGCCATCGCCCGCCGCACCTCGCGATCATCGACTGCGCCATGCCTGGGATGTCGGGGGTCGAATTGCTCCGCACGATGCGCTGCGACGGCGCCTTGTGCCACGTTCCCGCGATCATGCTCACCGCGCGCCACAGCGGCCGCGACGAAGCCATTGCCTTGGGTGCCGGGGCCGATGATTATCTGCGCAAGCCGGTCGATTTCGATTTACTTGCCGGGCGCATCGAGGCCGCGCTGTTGCGGGCGTCGGCGCGCACCTAAGCGCCCGGGCCGGCTCGCCGCTTTATTCGCTGTCCTACGGCCGCGCTTTCTGTCTACCCTTGCGGGCATGACGCCGATCCGCCTTTCGTCCGCCAGCCAGCCCGTGTTGCCGTACGCCGCAAGCCCGGGTTTTGGTTTGCTTCCCGGCGACTTTAGTGAACGTAAGGCCTCGAATTTGATCCCGGCCGCGATCGGCCGATGATCGACTCGGCCGAGCGCACCCTGTTCAACGACGACCATCACGCCTTTCGCGACACCGTGCGGCGCTTCCTTGCCGCCGAAATCGCCCCCCATCTCGATCGCCACGAAACCGACGGCATCGTCGATCGCAAGACGTGGGTCAGCGCCGGTGCCGCCGGCCTGCTCTGCCCGCAAGTCCCGGCCGCTTACGGCGGGCTCGGGCTCGACTTCGGCTTCAACGCCATCGTCGCCGAGGAAATCGCCTGGCTCGGCAGTGCGGTCGGCTTCACCCTTCAGTCGGACATCGTCGTCGATTATCTTATTCATTATGCCAGCGAGGAGCAAAAGCACCGCTTGCTCCCGGGGATGGTCGCGGGGTCCACGATCAGCGCCATCGCAATGACCGAACCCGGCGCGGGCAGCGACTTGCAAGGCCTCAAGACCATCGCCCGGCGCGACGGCAATGGCTGGCGGCTGTCGGGTTCGAAGACCTACATCACCAACGGCCACAGCGCCGACCTCGTCATCGTCGCCGCGCGCACGACCGAGGACGGCGGCGCGCGCGGGCTGTCCCTGTTCCTGGTCGAGGCCGGCGACGACGGCTTCACCCGCGGCCGCAACCTCGACAAGATCGGGCTTCACGGCAACGACACGTCCGAATTGTTCTTCGACGACGTCCATCTTCCCGCCGACCGCTTGCTCGGGGCGGAAAATGGTGGGTTCGCAATGCTCGTGAACCAATTGCCGCAGGAACGATTGTCGATCGCCGTCCAGTGCCAGGCCTCCGCCCAGCGCGCCTTTGACGAAGCCGTCATCTTCACCGCCGACCGCACCGCCTTCGGCAAGCGTATCCTCGATTTCCAGAACACCCGCTTCGCGCTGGCCGAGATGAAGACCCGTCTGCAGGTCGGCTGGGCCCATCTTGACTGGGCGATCGGGCGCCATATCGCGGGCAAATTGACCCCGGTCGAGGCCAGCGCAGCCAAGCTGTGGCATAGCGAAATGCAGTGGGATGCGTGCGATGTCGCGCTTCAGCTGCATGGTGGCGCGGGCTATATGAACGAATATCCCATCGCGCGGCTGTGGCGCGATGCCCGCGTGGCGCGAATCTATGGCGGAACGAGCGAAATCATGAAGGAGTTGATCGGGCGCTCGCTGGATTGAACCGTCTCCTCTACCGCGCCCCGCCGCTCGCGCGCGACCGGTGACAATGATTGTTCACCGCCCGCGCGAGCCAGCAACCGTAGCGCGCCCGGAATTGCTGGTGAAACTGGCTGGGGCGGCAGGATTCGAACCTGCGAATGCCGGCATCAAAAGCCGGTGCCTTACCACTTGGCGACGCCCCAGCA
>CAXSCF010000110.1:0-4835 GCA_964235815.1 uncultured Sphingomicrobium sp. | reverse complement strand
TGGGGCCGTTCCAGATGGCCGACCTCGCCGGGGTCGACATCGGCTGGCACCGCGACCCGAACCGGATCGAAAATATTCGTGACGCACTTGCCGCAGAAGGTCGCTGGGGCCAGAAAAAGAACGCCGGCTTCTACGATTATGACGATAAGCGCCGGCCCTCGCCGTCGCCCCGCGTCCAGGAAATCATAGACGACTTCCGCGCCAAGTCTCGGGTCGAGAAGCGCGACATATCCGATCAGGAAATCGTCGAACGCACGCTCTACACGATGGTCAACGAAGGCGCCAAGATCCTCGAGGAAGGCATGGCGCAGCGCGCTTCGGACATCGATGTAGTGTGGATCTACGGCTATGGGTGGCCGGTCTATCGCGGCGGCCCGATGCACTGGGCCGACGCCGAAGGCCTCGACAAGATCGTCGCCGGGCTCAAAAATCAGGAAGCGCGCATGGGGTCCGACTTCAGCTTCTCGCAACTGCTGCTCGACAAAGCCGAAAAAGGCGACAAGTTTACGCGCTGACTGGCAAAGCGAAACAGGGGGTGACGATGAGCGATTATATGGTCGAACAGACCAGCGGCGATCGGGCGGTGCGTTACAAGCCGGTCGTCGTCGCGTTTCACTGGATCAGCGCCGCGCTGGTCCTGACCCAGGTCTATCTCGGCTTTGCCTTCGGCAGTTTTCCCAAGGGCAGCTCCGAACGGATGGAGCTGTTCACCTGGCACAAGACCGTCGGGGTAACGATCCTCCTCCTGACGCTGATCCGGCTCGCCGTGCGGCTGATGAACCCGCCGCCGCCTTATCCGGACGAGCTCGCCAAATGGGAGCGCGCGCTGGCGGTGTGGACCCATCGTCTGTTCTATTTCCTGTTGGTCGCCTTGCCGCTGACCGGTCTTGCGGCGGTGTCGCGCGGCGGGCCGACCACCGAACTGGTTGGCGGGCTGAGCGTGCCGACGCTGCCGCTTCCGATCGGCGAGCTCCACGAACCGTTGGTGTTCGGGACGATCGCCTTGCTGCTGCTTCACGTCGCCGGAGCGCTGAAGCATCAATTTATCGATCGTGGCCCGTCGGCCGACCGGATGCCGCCGTTCCGCTCGACGCGTCGCTAGGAAGCACGAACAGCATCACCCCGGCGATCGCCGCGAGCGCGGCGGCCGAGGTGAACGTCGCCGCCGGCCCACCGCGGTCCCACAGCAATCCGGCGCCAAGGCTGGCCAGCAGCGCCGCGATCCCGCTGACGAAGAAGAAAGCGCCAAAACTCGTCGCGCGATCATGCTCGCCTGCCGCGTCGGCGATCATCCGGCTGAAGATACCCTGCGTCAGCGCCATGTGCGCCCCCCACAGCACGACCCCGATCGCGATCGCCCACAAGACAGTTGCCTCGGCCAGCCACAGATCGGCGGCGATCAGCAGCCCGATCCCGGCGAGCAGAACATAGCGCGGGGAAATGCGGTCGCTGAGGATTCCGGCGGGGTAGGCGAGGAGCAGGAAGGCGAGGTTGAACAGCGCCAGCACGAGCGGCGACCATTGCGTCGACAATCCGCTGTCCATCGCCTTCAAGATCAGGAAGCTTTCCGAAAAGCGCGCCAGCCCGAACAGGAAACCGACGCCAAGCAGCCGCTTGACGGGCTTCGACAGCGTCCGAAATCCGCCCCACCTGGCCTTGGGCTTGATCGTCGAATGGTCGCGTGTTTCGCGCAGCATCAGCCACGCGAACAGAAACGACAGCCCCGCCGGAATCACCGCGACCCAGAACACGCTGCGAATGTCATTGGCGAACCAGATCATCAGTCCGACCGCCGCCAGTGGGGCAACGAAGGCCCCGACCGTATCGAGCGACTGGCGCAGCCCGAACGCCCGACCGAGCAGCGCTGGCGGGGTCTCGTCTGCGATCATCGCGTCGCGCGGCGCCCCGCGAATGCCCTTGCCGATGCGATCGACGAAGCGCGCGCCAAGCACCGGCAGCGCGCTCGCCGCAAGCGGGAACAGCGGCTTCGACAAGGCCGCCATGCCATAGCCGAGCAGGATCCACGGCTTGCGGCGCTGCGTGCGATCGCTGAGCCGTCCCGAGGCGAGCTTGGCGATGTTGGCGGTCGCCTCGGCAAAGCCGTCCAGCGCGCCCATCGCCGCCACTGGAAGCCCAAGCTTGACCGTCAGAAAGGCCGGCAGCAAGGCGTGATAGATTTCGCTCGACAGGTCCATCAACAGGCTGACGATCCCCAGAATCCATACGGTGCGGGGCAGGGTGGGACGGGCTGTGCTCATCCGTGGTTCTTGCGGGGCACCGAAGAAGGAAGCAATCCCCGAGTAACGGCGCGCTTGACCGATTTCCCTTGTTGCGACGCCGAACCTTGCATTGAGGCGAACATTTGCTAGCCTGCAATCATGTTTGGAAGTTCCTCCTCATCGGCGCTCGCGGCGCGGTTCGCCCGGCTGGTCGAACTCTTCGGGGGCGACACCGCAGCGGCGCGGAGCATGGGCCAGCAACGTGATCTGCTTGCCGCCGTTGCGCAAGCCGAGCCAGCGACGCTCAACGAAGTTGCGACGATCGTGAAGCGCGGCGCGCCCGCGATTAGCCGTGCGGTCGATACCCTGGTCCGTGCCGGTCTGGTCGAACGTCAGCCCGATCCCGACAACCGCCGCCGCCTTGCCCTTCGCTTGACCGAACAGGGGCGGACGGCGCTGGCCCATCCGCCAGTCGCCGAAGGCGGGCTCGAAGCGCGGCTGAGCAAGCTTATCGGCAGCGAACTGCGCGCGCTCGAACGTGGCATCGAGATACTTGAACGTCTGCCGCGATGATCCGCCGCGCGGTCCTGGCGCTCCTGTTCATCCTGCTGATCTATCTCATCTATCTCGGCGGACGGATCATCGTCGAGCGCCGGGTGGTATCGGCGCGCGTCGATACGATCATCGCTGCCGCCGATCCTGCCGACGTCGCCTTGACCCCAGCGCGCATGGCGATGTTGCTGCGCGTCGAGGATCCGACGTTCTGGACGAATAAGGGGATTGATTTTACCAGCCCGGGGGCGAGCATGACCACATTGTCGCAATCCTTGGGCAAGCGAGTCTTCTTCGCTCACTTTTCGCCCGGCTTGCCTAAAGGCGAGTTGCTTGCGTTGAGCCGCTTTGCGCTTTATCCCGAAGTCGATAAACGACGCACGCTCAAGGCATTTCTCGCTACTGCGTATTTCGGGCGCCGCAACGGGCACGGCGTGGTCGGCATCGGGCCTGCGGCACGAACATGGTTCGGAAAATCGCTTTCAGCGCTCAGCGACCGCGAATTTCTGTCATTGATCGCGATGGCTCCCTCGCCAAATACGCTCGATCCGCAACGTCATGCGGCCGCCAATGCCGAGCGTGTTTTGCGGATCGAGCGCTTGCTCGCCAATCGGTGTCGGCCAAAGGGCTTGCGCGATGTCATGCTTGAAGGCTGCGCGGCTTAGCT
The DNA here is from genome assembly GCA_964235815.1 of uncultured Sphingomicrobium sp. Classification (GTDB taxonomy): domain Bacteria; phylum Pseudomonadota; class Alphaproteobacteria; order Sphingomonadales; family Sphingomonadaceae; genus Sphingomicrobium. The sequence goes on along the minus strand of CAXSCF010000110.1, from coordinate 1,397 downwards.
CGTGGCGCGACGGGTAGCCCAGCCTTTTTTCGCGGCCGCCGAGCGATCGGTGGCCGACTGCGCGGACCCGCCCTTCCGGCCGCCCTTGCGCGCGGGCGCCTTGTTGGTTTCCTCGCCGCGACCCGAGCCCGACTTCTTGCCGCCTCCGTCCATTGCGTTGACCGTCGCCCAGGCGCGGCCTTCCGACTCCTTCTTCGACACACCGCGATCTTCATATCCTTGTTCGATATGCTCGGCCTGGCGCTTCTGCTTGTCAGTATAGGCGTCCTTGTCTCCACGCGGCATGTGGCACCTCCTTGTTAAGAAAGAGGAACGCAAAGGCCGCCGATTGGTGCCTTGTTGCGATGCGCCATTTCGGCTAGGGGCGCCACAACTCATATCCGGGAAAAATTGAATGACATCTCGTAACGTGGCGATTATCGCCCACGTCGATCATGGCAAGACCACGCTCGTCGATCAGCTTTTCCGCCAGTCGGGTACCTTCCGCGACAATCAGCGTGTCGAAGAGCGGGCGATGGATTCAAACGATCTCGAAAAAGAACGGGGCATCACCATCCTTGCCAAGTGTACGTCGGTCGAATGGCCCGGCCCCGACGGCATTACCACCCACATCAATATCGTCGATACGCCGGGCCATGCCGACTTTGGTGGCGAGGTCGAGCGCATCCTGAGCATGGTCGACGGTGTCATCCTGCTGGTCGATGCGGCCGAAGGCCCGATGCCGCAGACCAAGTTCGTCACCGGTAAGGCACTTGCGCTGGGGCTCAAGCCGATTGTCGTCGTCAACAAGATCGACCGGCCCGACGCGCGCGCCAAGGAAGTGCTCGACGAAGTGTTCGACCTGTTCGTGTTGCTCGAGGCCAACGATGAGCAACTCGATTTCCCGGTACTCTATGCATCGGGACGCAATGGCTATGCGGGGCTGACCGACGACGTCCGCGAAGGCGACCTGACGCCGTTGTTCGAAACCATTGTCAGCCATGTGCCCGCGCCCTCGGCCGACCCCGATGGCCCATTCAAATTCCTCGTCACCTTGCTCGACCGCGACAATTTCCTCGGCCGCATCCTGACCGGGCTGGTGTTCTCGGGCTCGGTCAAGACCAACATGCCGATCCACGCGCTGAGCCCCGACGGTAAGGTCGTCGAGACCGGCCGCGCGTCGAAGATCATGGCGTTCCGCGGGCTCGAGCGCGTGCCGGTCGATGAAGCGACCGCAGGCGACATCATCTCGATCGCCGGCCTGACGACCGCAACTGTCGCCGACACCATTGCCGACCCGTCGGTCAGCGACCCGCTCCACGCGCAGCCGATCGATCCGCCGACGCTGTCGATGCGCTTTGCCGTCAACGATTCGCCGATGGCCGGGCGCGAGGGCACCAAGGTTACCAGCCGCATGA
>CAXSCF010000109.1:0-4848 GCA_964235815.1 uncultured Sphingomicrobium sp. | reverse complement strand
ACACCTGCCACGCCCACCCGACCCACGCCGAAGCGCTCAAGGAAGCGGCGATGGCGGTCCAGGGCAAACCGATCCACATCTAAAGAGCGCTCGCTTCACGCCCGCGCGCATCACCGCGCGCTGAGCAATTTCCACCAGCCCAGCGCTTGCGGGGTCGGCGCGGTCGCGGCGGCAGGGGGACAATCGAGGCAGCGCACCTGGATGCTCGGCCCCGCCATGATCGCCGAGACTTCGTTGATGACCCGCGCCAACAGCGGCGCCGGCGCCGGTGCGAGCGAAGCGAAAGCGTCGCTCGGCGCGCCGTCGGCGTTGTCGCTGCTCCCACCGCCGAGCAATTCGATCAGGCGATCGCCGAACCCGCCGCGCGGGTCGAGATAAGTCACGCTCTTGTCATCGCTCTTGGCCAGCGATGCGGCCTTGGCGATCGCCTCGTCGAGTCCGCCGAACTGGTCGACCAGCCCCAATTGGCGCGCGCTCCCGCCGTCCCAGACGCGGCCCTGCGCGATCCGGTCGATGTCCCCGACGCTCTTGTGCCGGGACGCCGCGACCAGCGACAGGAAGCGCGTGTAAATGCTGTCGACCCCGGCCTGGATCAACGCCCCGGCTTCGGGTGATGGTCCGTTGAACAGATCGGGTTCGCCCGACAATGGGGTGGTCTTGACTCCGTCGGCGGCAAGCCCGAGCTTGGCCATGCTGCCCTTGAAGCTAGGCAGGATTCCGAACACTCCGATCGACCCTGTAATTGTCGATGGTTCGGCAAATACCGTCGTCGCGGGGGTCGTCACCCAATAGCCGCCCGACGCCGCGACATCGCCCATCGATGCAACCACAGGATCCAGGTGGGCGACGTGATGGGGTAGGCCCCCTTGGCCTTGGCGTTGAGGATCGCCGCGCGGATCACTTCGGACGCGGTCACCGACCCGCCCGGGCTGTCGATCCGCACCACCAGCGCCTTCAGCTTGCCGCTTGCCACGCCCTTGTCGATGAGCGCGGCAATGCTGTCCCCCCCGGCGCTGCCCGGCCCGGCCTTGCCGTCGACGATTGTGCCGGCAATCGTCACCACCCCGATCGGGCCGTGGCCACGCCCAAGATCGAGGCTGCGCACATAATCGCCGAGCCGGATCTGGCGATAGGGGACCGCCTGCCGGTCGGCCTTGCCGCCGATCTCGGCCAGCCGCGCGTTAAAGGCATGGCGTTCGCCGGCCTTGTCGATTAGCCGGCCTTCGAGCGCGGCCCTGGCGAAATCGCCGCCCGCGGCGCGGATCATCCCGACCGGGTCGCGCAGCGTCGCCGCAACCCCGGCGGCCGCGGCGGGGCGCGCATGACGCACGTCGTCGCGCCAATTCTCGAGCATCGCTTCCGCCAGGGCCTGGGCGTTGACGCGCGCTTCGGGCGACATGTCGCTGCGCGTATAGGGCTCGACCGCGGCCTTGTAGGTGCCCACGCGATAGACGTTGGCGGTGACCCCCAATTTGTCGAACAGGCCTTTGTAATAGAGATTATTGTGACCCGGCCCGGCAAGCGCCACCGCGCCCATCGGGTTCATCCAAACTTCCGACGCATGCGCCGCCAACTGATAGCTGTCGTCGGTATAGCCCGTCGCATAAGCAAGCACGGGCTTGCCGCTTTTGCGCGCGCGATCGATCGCCGCGCCGAGGGTCGCGATCGAGCTTTGTCCGCCCCCGACGAAATGCTCGAGGTCGAACGCGATCGCCTTGACGCGGTCGTCCTTGCCCGCAGCATCGACCGCGGCAACGACGTCACGCAATCGATGCTCGCGCGCCAGGCTGCCCCCGCCCACCAGGCTCGATGCCGATTGCCGTGCGGGCTGCTCGACCAGCGAGCCGTCGAGGTCGACGAGCAACACCCCGTCGCGGATCGGCTTGGGCCCACTGCTGAGCCCGGCGTAGAGCGCCCCGAAGAACAACAGCATCAACAACAGGACGAGCGCGTCCTTGACCCCGACCAGCAACTTCCACACCGCGCGAACAAACTGCATCGAGATACTCCCTTTGATCGAAAGGATTAGCCGAGCGAGGGGGCCAGGGTAAGGCCAAAGTTGGCAACCAGGCGCGACGCCTCCATTCGGCGCTAACCCTGAGCCTGTCGAAGGGTCCGTCCAACCGGTCACACCAAGCCATCTTTGCGCGCAGGGTGGCGCTAGACGGCAAAAGGCCGCTATCGCCGCGCCATGCGCGCAACCCCGTACAGCACCGAAATTCGCGCCACTTTGTCGCTGGCGTGGCCGCTGATCCTCGCCAATCTGACGATGGCCAGCATCCAGGCGACCGACGTCCTCCTGATGGGCCGGCTCGGCGCGCGCCCGCTCGCTGCCGCGGCGCTCGGGCTCAACCTCAACTTCGCGCTGAGCCTGGTGTGCCTCGGGCTGGTCACCGCCTCGTCGCCGATGATCGCCACCGCGCTCGGGCGGCGCGCGAACAACGTCCGCGACGTTCGCCGCACCTTTCGCCAGTCGCTGTGGCTAATCGTGACCGTCACCCCGCCGGTGTGGCTGATCCTGTGGAATGCCGAACCGCTCATCGTCGCGCTCGGGCAGGACCCGGGTCTGGCGCGGGGCGCAGGCACTTTCTTGCACGGCTACATGTGGTCGATGCTTCCGTTCCTGCTGTTCCAGGCGATGCGCAATTTCGTCGCCGCGCTCGAACGCCCCGGCTGGGTGCTGGTGATCAGCCTCGCTGGAGTGGCGCTCAATGCGCTCCTCGGCTGGGCGCTGATCTTCGGCCATTTCGGTTTGCCCGCGCTCGGCCTGTTCGGCGGCGGGCTCGCCAGTTCGATTGTATGGAGCTTGCTGGCCGTGGCGCTCGCCATCGTGCTCGTCAGCGATCGCCAGTTTCGCCGCTTCCAACTGTTCGGGCGTTGGTGGCGCCCCGACTGGCGCCGTTACCGCCGGCTGTGGCGGCTTGGTCTGCCGATCGGGCTGGCGATGGGCTTCGAGGGCGGGGTGTTCAGCGCCGCCGCCTACCTCATGGGCCTCATCAGCGCCGATGCCGTCGCCGCCCACGCCGTCGCGCTGCAGATCGCGGCATTGTCGTTCATGGTCCCGTGGGGGATGGCGCAGGCGGCGACGGTCCGCGTCGGGCTCGCGCTCGGCCGCGGCGACCCGGCGGGAATTGCGCGCGCCGGCTGGTCGGCGTGGGGCATGGGGACGGGTTTCATGGCGCTGATGGCGATCGTCATCTGGGCCATCCCGCGCCCCTTGATCACCCTGTTTCTTAGCGACAATGCAGCCAACGCCCCCGTCATCGGGCTCGCCGTCGCCTTCCTCGGGGTCGCCGCCATCTTCCAGATCGTCGATGGCGCGCAGGTCGTCGGCGCGGGAATCCTGCGCGGGCTCCACGATACGCGCGTACCGATGCTGTTCACCTTCATCGGCTATTGGCTGATCGGGATCGGGGTCGGCGCATGGCTCGCCTTCCGCGCCGGCTGGGGCGGGGTCGGCATCTGGACCGGCCTCGCGCTCGGCCTCGCCATCGTCGCGGTGCTGATGCTGACCCGCTGGATGCGGCGCGAGGCCTTGGGATTGGTCGGCTAGACCGCCTCGGCCCGCGCTACGCCTCGATGTCGACCACATCCCCGACTTTGGTCAATTCGAACAATCGCTTGGCGAGCGGTGCCGGCAACCGGATGCAGCCGTGGCTTGCGGCATAGCCCGGGACCACTCCGGCGTGGAGCGCGCGGCCCCATTTGTCGAGCCGTTGCATGTAGGGCATGGGCGCATTGCTATATTTGTTCGATCGGTGAAAGCGCGCCTTGCCGATGATCGGCCAGCGCCCCGGATCGGTAGGATGGTCGGCGACCCCCGTCGATACCGTAGTGATCGCGACCAATTGCCCGCCGCGAAAGACATAGCCCATTTGCCCGCGCATGCTGATCAGCACCGACATCGCCCCCGACTTGGGCATCGCGCTGGCCGCGACCCAGGCATATTCGCCCGGCTTGAGCTTCTTGCCCGCAAAGGCGACCTGCGCGTCGCGCTGCGCTGATAGGGTCAGCGGATTGTCGATCACGACGGCGGCGCGCGGCGCAGCGGCGAGCGGCGGCCGAGCGACCATATTGCAACCCGCAAGAACGACCGCCACGGACGCCGGAATTAAATATTTGTTCATACTATTCAACGCTTTCGCAGATTAATCTCGAGAAAACCATTGCGCACTTTTCGCATATTGCCAAGTCCCGGGGCGGGCGCCAACGACCTGCTCGCATCGTTCTCATGCCCCATTGACGCGGTGCCGAGACCTACCCATATGCTCCCCATCACTGGCACTCGCAACGCGTGAGTGCCAGTTCACATCAACGAAGCTCAAGGGGCTACCACATGGCATTCACGCCGCTTCACGACCGGGTCCTCGTTCGCCGTATCGAGGCCGAAGAAAAGACCGCCGGCGGGATCATCATCCCCGACAACGCCAAGGAAAAGCCGCAGGAAGGCGAAGTCGTCTCCGTCGGCAGCGGCGCCCGCGCCGACGACGGCCGCATCACCCCGTGCGACGTCAAGGCCGGCGACAAGATCCTGTTCGGCAAATGGTCGGGCACCGAGGTCAAGGTCGACGGCGAAGACCTCATCATCATGAAGGAAAGCGATATCCTCGGCATCATCGGCTGAGCGCTTCTTCCTCCTCCTCCACTGTTTTGAAAGGGTAGCCACATGGCAGCCAAGGACGTAAAATTCAGCCGCGACGCTCGTGAACGCATCATGCGCGGGGTCGACATCCTCGCCGACGCGGTCAAGGTCACGCTCGGGCCCAAGGGCCGCAACGTCGTCATCGACAAGTCGTACGGCGCCCCGCGCATCACCAAGGACGGCGTCACCGTCGCCAAGGAAATCGA
>CAXSCF010000108.1:0-5227 GCA_964235815.1 uncultured Sphingomicrobium sp. | reverse complement strand
CCCATCAGGCGGGCGCGCGTGGTCTGCGCCTTGGGGCTGACGATCGCGACCTTCTGCCCGACCAGCGCGTTGACGAGGGTCGACTTGCCCGCATTGGGCGCGCCGAGCACCGCGACCAGGCCGCAGCGTTGGGGAGAAGTGTCATTCATCAGCCTGCCCCTAATGCTTATGCGGGCGGTGGGGAAGAACGGGGTTTGGCCGCGCCCAGTCGCTCGAGCAAAACCGCGGCGGCGGCGGTCTCGGCTTCCTGCTTCGACGCGCCTTCGGCCTCGGCCTCGCCATGACGACCGAGTCCGACCTTGACCCGGAAGCGCGGCGCGTGATGGGGGCCAAAGCGGCTGATGAGTTCGTAGAGTGGAACCCCGAAGCCGCGCGATGCGGCAATTTCCTGGAGCCCCGACTTGGGGTGCATCGGGGGGCGTTTCTGATCGTCGAGGAACAGCGCCCAACGGCGTTTGACGAACGCCTCGGCCGGGGCCAGTCCGCCATCGATGTAGAGCGCGCCAATCAAGGCTTCGACGACATCGCCGATCACATTGTCGCTGAAGTTGGCGTGATCCTCGCGGGCTTGCTTGCCAAGCTTGATATGGCGCGAAACATCGATCGCGCGACCGACCTCGGCGCAGGTCTCGCGCGCGACGAGTGCGTTGTAGCGGCGGCTCATCGTGCCTTCGGGTTCATTGGGGAATCGCTCGTAGAGCCACGCGGCGATGACCAGACCGAGCACGCGGTCGCCGAGGAATTCGAGCCGTTCGTAGGTTTCGCCGCCGTGGCTGCCGTGGGTCAGGGCGCGCTCGAACAGGGCTTCGTCGGCGGGGCGGTGATCGATCAGCTCGGCAATCGCGCTCACAGCGCGTAGCTGCCACCGATGCGGTGTCCGCGCAGCGCGGTAACCCACGTCCACGGCTTGATCCACGACGCGCTGCCGTCGGTCGACCAGAAGCGGCGGCTGGCACGCCCGACCAGATGGTCGATCGGGACCAGGCCGACCCCGCCGACATAAGGCGAAAAGCGGCTGTCGAGGCTGTCGTCGCGATTGTCGCCCATCATGAAGAGGTGGCCGGCAGGGACGGTGGTGGCGGAGAATTCGTCCCCCGGCGATGAATCGAGCTGGTCGAGAATAAGGTAGCTCGGCCCGCCGGGCAGCGTCTCGCGATAGCCGGGGTAGAGGCAATCTTCGCCGCCGGCCGGATCGGGGCGGGTGGTGGCGCTGCCGCCGGGGACCACGCGACACGGACTGTTGGGGCTGATCGCGATCGGCACACTCCCGACCGACTGCCGCGGGAGCGGTCGGCCGTTGAGGGTGACGACCCCGCCGTGAACTTCGATCGTGTCGCCCGGAAGCCCGATCACGCGCTTGACGAAATCGACCTCTTCCTGCCCCGGCGGACGGAAGACGACAATGTCGCCGCGCCTGGGGTAGTGCGCGAACAAGCGTCCTTCGAACCCGGGAAACTGAAACGGGAAACTGAATTTCGAAATGCCATAGGGCCATTTCTGGACGAACAGATAATCCCCGATCGCCATCGTCGGAAGCATCGATCCCGAAGGGATGCTGAACGGCGCGACGATCACGCTGCGCAGCAGCCAGGCGGCGATCACGAACAGCAGCAAGGACCGCAGGCCGCCCTTTTCCTTGGGCTTGGCAGCGGGCGTCGCAGGGCTTGGCGGCGGGGGCGTGTCGACCATGATCGGCCATTGGGCAAGCGCATCCTCAGCGTCAAGCAGGGATGGCTTTTATGCGCCGCGCCTTTATCTAGCCGGGAATGGACAATGCTTTGCTCGACGACGCCTGGACGGCGCTTCATTCGATCGACCTGATCCCGCTGGTCGATCTGTTCGCTCGGGATGCGGATCGGGTGCCCCATTTGTCGAAAGACGCCAGCGGAATCCGCTTCGACTGGTCGAAAACCCATCTAAACGATGAATTTGCCGCGGCTTTTGCCAGGCTTGCCGGTGCCGCGGGCTATGTCGCTCGGCGCGACGCCTTGTTCGCGGGCGAGATCGTCAACCTCAGCGAGGAGCGCCCCGCGACTCACGTCGCCGAGCGCGGGCAGGGCGCGCGCGACGACAATGACTTTGCCGCGCACTGCCACGCCCGCATGCGCAGCCTGGTCGATGCGATCGAAGCGGGGGCATTCGGCGAAATCCAGTCGATCCTCCACATCGGCATCGGCGGATCGGCGCTGGGTCCCGACCTGATCATCGATGCCCTCGGCCGCGAAGCCAATCGCTATGACGTGCGGGTGCTCGCCAATATCGATGGTGAGGCGTTCGACGAAGCGGTCAGCGGGTTCGACCCGGCCACCACGCTGATCGTCGGCGTGTCGAAGACCTTTACCACGACCGAGACGCTGACCAATATCGAAGCCGCGATCGAATGGTTGCGCGAAGGCGGGGTGGACGATCCGCACGGCCGGTTGATCGCGGTCACCGCGGCGCCCGATGCGGCGCTGGCCTATGGTGTCGATCAGACGCGCATCCTGCCGTTCAGCGAAGGGGTCGGGGGGCGCTACAGCCTGTGGTCGAGCGTCGGCATATCAATCGCGCTCGCGCTCGGCTGGGCAGCCTTTGAGGAATTGCTCGAGGGCGCGGCCGAGATGGACCGCCACGTCAAGCTGACCGACGACAATATCGCGCTCACCGCGGCGTTCGTCGATTTGCTCTATGCCCAGATCGAGGGAGCCGAGACCCGCGCCGTCTTCGCTTATGACGAGCGACTGCGGTTGCTGCCCGACTATCTCCAGCAGCTCGAGATGGAATCGAACGGCAAGTCGGCCACCGCCGATGGCCACCCGCTGGCGCGCAAGTCGGCGCCGATCACCTGGGGCGGGGTCGGCACCGACGCGCAGCATGCGGTGTTCCAACTGCTTCATCAGGGCACCCACCTCGTCCCGGTCGAGTTCATCGCCGTGATCGAGCATGAAGACAGCATGGACCCACGCCACCATGCGTTGCTGCTCGGCAGTTGTTTCGCCCAGGGCGCGGCGCTGATGGCCGGGCGGGCAAGCGACGACGCCGCGCGCAGCTATTCGGGCAACCGGCCGTCGGTGACGATCCTGCTCGACCGGCTCGACGCCCGCACGCTCGGCGCGCTGATCGCTTTTTACGAACATCGCACCTTTGCCAACGCGGTGCTGATCGGGATCAACCCGTTCGACCAGTTCGGAGTCGAATTGGGCAAGCAAATGGCCAAGACGCTCGACGATGCGGATGCGCGCAAATCGCTCGATGCCTCGACCCGCGCCTTGATCGAAAAGGCCGGGCTGTGAGCGACTATAATCTGTTCGTGATCGGCGCCGGATCGGGCGGGGTTCGCGCCGCGCGGATCGCCGCCGGGCATGGCGCCAAGGTCGCCATCGCCGAGGAGCATAAGGTGGGCGGGACATGTGTCATCCGCGGCTGCGTGCCCAAGAAATTGCTGGTTTACGGCGCCCACTTTGCGGAGGACCTCGACGATGCGGCGATGTTCGGCTGGGATGTGCCGACCAAGCGCTTCGACTGGCCCGTGCTGCGCGACAATGTGCTGGCCGAAGTGGGGCGGCTCGAAGGGCTGTACGAACAGACGCTGGGCACCAACAAGGTCGAGATTTTCCATCAGCGCGCCGAAATTGCCGGGCCCAATACGGTACGGCTGGCGAGCGGACGGACGGTCACCGCCGACAAGATCCTGATCGCGGTCGGGGCGCGGCCGTTCATGCCGCCGGTCGAAGGCATCGAACATGCCATCAGCTCGAACGAGGTGTTCCACCTCGAGCAACTGCCGAGGCGGATCGTGATCGCCGGGGGCGGCTATATCGCCAATGAATTCGCGGGAATCTTCCACCAGTTCGGGTCACACGTCACCCTCGTCAATCGTTCGGACGCAATTCTGCGCGGTTATGATGAGCAAATGCGCGACCGCTTGCTGCAGATTTCGATCACCAAGGGAATCGATTTCCGCTTCAACTCGATCTTCGAGCGGATCGAGAAGCGCGCGGACGGATCGTTGCTGCTGCACATGAAGGGCTGTGACGATATCGAGGCCGACGCCTTGCTGTTCGCGACCGGACGAGTGCCCAATGTCGAGGGGCTCGGGCTGGCCGAGGTCGGGGTGGCCCTCGGCGAGCGCGGCGAGATCAAGGTCGATGCGCACAGCCGGTCGAGCGTCGCATCGATCTTCGCGGTAGGCGATGTCACCGACCGCATCCAGCTCACCCCGGTCGCGATCCGCGAAGGGCACGCCTTCGCCGACAGCCAGTTTGGCGACCATGTGTGGACCGTCGATTACGACAATGTTCCCAACGCCGTGTTCAGCCACCCGCCGATCGCCGGGGTCGGACTGACCGAAAGCGAGGCGCGCAACAGATTTGGCCAGATCAAGACCTTTACCAGCGATTTCCGCCCGATGAAGAACGTCCTTGCCGGGCGCAACGAACGCTCGCTGTACAAGCTTGTGGTCGATGCCGCGACCGACGTGGTGGTGGGAATCCACATGATCGGGCCAGACGCGCCGGAAATCCTCCAGGCGGCGGCGATCGCGGTCAAGGCCGGGCTCAAGAAGCAGGACTTCGACAATGTCATCGCGCTTCATCCCACGATGTCCGAGGAACTGGTGTTGATGCGCTGATGCACGACGTCCTGATTATCGGCGCGGGGCACAATGGCCTGACGTGCGCGCATTACTTGGCCAAGCGCGGATTAAGGGTCGCGATTCTCGAAGCGGCGGACAAGGTCGGCGGGGCGGCGGTGACCGACGAGTTCCACCCGGGCTTTCGCAATTCGGCGGCGAGCTATACCGTTTCGCTGCTCCAGCCCAAGGTGATCCGCGACATGGCGCTCGAGCGGCATGGGCTGAAGGTCGTGCTGCGCAAGATCGACAATTTCCTGCCCTTAGCGAAGCGCGACTATCTGATGTCGGGGCGCGATGGACTGACCCGCGCCGAACTCGCGCGGCATGTCGCGGGCGACGGCGCGGCCTACGACCGTTACAATGCCGAGCTCGCCGTGGTCGTGCCGCTGATCCGCAAGTGGATCATGAAAGCGCCGCCCGAGGCCGGGGCGGGGGTACGCGGGCTCGCCAGGCTGGCCAGCCTCGGGCGCGACCTCGTCGGGCTGAGCAACGACGAAGTGCGCATTGTGCACGAATTCGCGACGAAGAGCGCGGGCGACATTCTCGACCGCTTCTTCGAGGGCGATCTGGCCAAGGCGCTGTTCGCGTTCGACGGGATCGTCGGCAATTTCGCCT
>CAXSCF010000107.1:0-5246 GCA_964235815.1 uncultured Sphingomicrobium sp. | reverse complement strand
ACGCACATCCTGGCGTTCGAGGGCGACAGCCACGTCGAATGGTTCGAAGGCAATTTCGAGGAATATGAAGCCGACAAACGCCGCCGCATGGGGCCCGAGGCAGATCGTCCGCACCGCATGACCTACAAGAAATTGACACGGTAAGTTCGGCGCCCCATCCTTTGGTGAATTCGGGGGAAGTGGACCATGACTGGACGAATAAAGTTGCTCGGGCATTTTCGCCGTCTCGCCGATTTCAAGTCGCGCGAAGACCGCGTGAGTTTTTGGCCTTATGCCGCGCTCGTGCTTGCTATCCTGATTGTATCCGGCTGGGTGGCGATGATTCCGCTCTTGCTGGGCTTCCAGAGCGCTGACCAACCAAATCAATTTACCTTCGAGGCGGTCGCCCGCGTCTATATCGTGGTAACGTTCGGGCTGGCGATCCTGCTCTATGGAGCGGCGATGGTGCGGCGCCTCCGCGACAGCGGTCGGTCGGGACTCTGGGCTCTGATGCCGGTACCGTTCATTGCGTACTCTGGTTTCGCGATGTCCCAATTCTTTGGGTCGGTCGAGAATGGAAGTGAATCGAGCGCCACATCGTTCAATGGGATAGTGGTGAGCAATGGTTTCTACATGCTCACCTTGCTCGCGTTGATTGTTCTTCTGGCAATGCCCAGTACCCCTCAGAAAAGCGAGATTGCCGATGCCTAGCGCGAAGCTGGGTTTAGGCGTCCACTGCCACCCCGGGCTTGACCCGGGGTCTGACTGCATTTCCGCGAAAAGCGCTGGCAATGTAGGATTTCGTCTGCTTTGATCGGCGCGGCTCTTTCTCGCGGTTGATTGTGCACTGATCAAGCGAAGCACGGCGCCGCTCCCCAACATGGTCGGTGAGTCGGCGACAATAGTGAACTTAAGCCCCGTAAAAGGGTCCTTATTCACGCTCGTCGACGACCACCGCGCGCTTGCCCCGCATCGCCGAATCGACGCTCCACGGCCCCGGGCCGGCGGCGGCGATGAGGAGGAAGACGAAGCAGAACAGGATCGCCGCGTCGCCGCCGTTGACCGAAGGGAAGGTCGATTGCGGGGCGTGGAACATCCAGTAGGCGACCGCCATCTCGCCCGACAGCAGGAACGCCACCGGGCGCGTCAGGATCCCGAGCAGCAGCAACCCACCGCCGACCAGTTCGAGCACCCCGCCGAACCACATCAACGTGCCCATCGCCGGCATCGGCATGGGGGAGGGCGGGAAGCCGAGCAGCTTCGAGGCGCCGTGGAGCAGGAACAACAGGCTGGCGACGATCCGCAGCAGGCTCAGGGCCTGGGGAGCGAAGCGATCGCCGCGCGCGGCGCCGATCGTCACAATTTGACGTCCGCGCGATTGTCCTTCTGTTGTTCCTTGCCGGGGTCGACGTTGAATAGCGCCTTCATTGCCGCCGCCTTGAGCGTGGCGCCGGTCTCGGCCTTCCAGATTTCGGCCTTGCTGGTGTCGAAGCGGATCAGCGCCAGGTCGGGGTCGTCCTTGCCGTCCTTGTACCAGCTGGCGATGATCGGGTTCCACAGCCGCTCGATCACGGCGCGGTCTTGGTCGAGAACCAGCTGGCCATGGATATGAGCGAACAATTTGTGGCCCTTTGCGGCGAAGGTCGCGACCGCCTTGTGGGTCTGGCCCATCGCGGTGACGAGGCTTTCGGTCTTCGAGCCGAAGAAATACATCCCCCCGCCATCCTGTTTGTCGCCGTCCTCGGGAACATCGACCTGCGCCGTCATCGGCCGGGTGCGACTGTCCTCTACTCCCTGAAGCCCGAGCATCACGAAGGGCGAATCCTGGAGTTCCTTCCAGAACAATTGCTTCAGCTCGATTTCAGGGGCTTGTTCCTTGCCAAACATGATCGTCTCCTTTGATTCGATCGATCAACGGCAGGGCCGGGCAAGTGTTCCGGCACGATCGGCTCAGCCAGGGTTGAGCACTTCGGCATGGCGTTCGCATTCGCTCGCCATCGCGTTCAACGCGTTGCTTGCGGCGTGATCGCTGATCCATTTGCCAAGCGTCTTGCAGCGGTGCGCGGTGTCGAGCAATTGGTCGCGGATCACGGCATCGAGTGGCACAAGCAAATTAATCGCTCCGATCATGGTACCCTGATCATCGATCGCCGGGGTCGGAAACGAGCGAACGGCAACCCGCTCGCCATCGGGGCGCTCGACCAACGCTTCAAGGCTGCGCACCGGTAGGCCATCACGCACCGCGGCGGCCATCGGTCCGCTTGCGAAATCGACCGCAGAGCCGTCGAGCGTCAGCACCGCAGCGGCAACGCACCACAGATCGATGCCGATCTGTGGAGTGCGCCCGGTGATGGCCAGGCACGCTTCATTGCAATACATTAGGTGGCCCGATACCGCGATCGCGTAGACTGGGCCGGGGAAACTGTCATATTGCGCCATTGCGCCGACACCGCCGCTCGCCAGCGTGGCCGCGACAGTGTTTGCAAACGCATCGGCCGGATCCGACAGCGTCGGCGACGACCCGATAAAGTCACGACTGGGTGGGAGGTCACGAGGGGGCATGAAGTCACGAGGGGGCAGGAGGTAAAGTCCGATTTGTAGGGCACCCCGCCGCAACGGACGCCAAGGTCATCAGCACCCGGTCAACCCACCAGACTTCGGCACGGTTCCGTACAATTCGAAAATTATCCATGCAGGCGCAAAGATTTAGCGCAATCGCTTTACCGCCAGGCGGCCATCGGCGCCGGTCTTGACGCCAAAATTGGGCACCGCCTTGATCAGGTCGGAAAGGCGCGTGAAGCCGTAATTTCGCACGGCAAAGCTCGACACTGCCTTGGCTCGCTGGCCCATCTCACTGAGGCTCGCATAACCCTCCTCGTCGCGTTTCGAGGCCTTGAACGCGGCGCCGAGCACTTGCAGAAGTTCGGCATCGACGGTGCGCTGTCCTTCGGCGGCAAGCGGGGCGTCGAGCGCGTCATCCTTCTGGCTGGCGAGCGCGGCGACATCGAAAAAGCGCGTGCAGCTTTGTTGAAAACTTTGCGGCGTCTTGGCGGTGCCAAAGCCGTAACAAGGGAGGCCGTCCTCCCGGATGCGCTGCGCCAGCGGCAGGAAATCGCTGTCGCTCGACATGATTCCGAAGCCATCGACATGACCGCGGTAAAGCAAGTCCATCGCGTCGATCGTCATGCGCATGTCGGTCGCGCTCTTGCCCTTGACGACGTCGAATTGTTGCATCGGGACAATCGAGTGCATTCCGGATAATTCTCCCCAGCGCTTTAGGCTGGTCTTGGCCCAATTCCCATACGCCCGGCGAATGTTGATCGTGCCCAATTCACCAAGCACGAGGAGAAGTTCGTCGAGATGGTCGGGTGAGGCATTGTCGGCGTCGATCAGCAACGCGATGTTGAGCTCATGATCAAAATCATTACGGTCGCTCATCGATCAAAACCTCCGTTTCGTCGCTTCTAGCTGCTCCGGAGGCGGAACGAAATGCCGGTCTCGGCGCTTACCAACATCGAAGGGGCGGGAATTTGTTCAGGAGGAACGGGATATGAAGAAACTTGCAATGAGTTCGGCGCTGATCGCGACGCTGACGCTGTCGGCGTGTGCGACCACACCCTACGGCTACAACGATCCTTATTATGGCAATCAGGGTCGGTCGCGCGATGGCCGGGTTGTTGGCGGCGCCGCAATCGGCGGCGTGGCCGGTGCGGTTGCGGGCGCGGTCATCCCCGGAGTGAGCCCGGTTGCAGGCGCCATTGCCGGCGCCGTGTTGGGCGGGGTCGCCGCCGCAGTGATCAACAATCGGCAATATTATCGCGATACCCGCGGCTATTGCTATTACGTCGATCGCAACGGCAATCCGATCTACGAATATAATACGCGCTGCTAGTTGATTTGGCGGACGATGTTCAGACGGGGCGGAAGATATCTTCCGCCTCGTCAAGCATGTACAATTGTCCTTCGCTGATCGAGAAATGGCATCCGATCAGGTTGAGTTTGCCTTCCCGCTCTCGATCCGCGACAAACGGAAAGGTGCGAAGATTGGCCAGGCTTTGGCGAATCGCGACCTCCTCGAGCACCCACGCCGCGTCGGGTCCAGTGCCGCGATCGGATGCGATTTGCCTCGCCGCGTCGGCGATCTGGTCCATCCAGCGCGCGACGAACCCGCCTTCGCCGGCGGGCGCGTCATTGAAGCGGCCGGTCAGCGCGGCTTCGATTCCGCCGCACCGTTCGTGCCCCATGACGACCACTTCGCTGACCCCAAGCTGGGTAACGGCGAATTCGAGCGCCGCCGAAACGCCGTGTCGCCCGCCATCGCCTTCGAACGGAGGGACGAGATTGGCAACATTGCGGACGACGAAAATATCGCCGGGGTCGGTATCGAAAATCGTCGCCGGGTCGGTGCGGCTGTCCGAACAGGCAATGACAAGCGCGCTTGGTGATTGTCCTTCGGCAAGTTCGCGCCAACGCGATTTCTCGCTTTCGTAGCGATGTTCACGAAACCGGCGATAGCCGGCGAGCAGGTTGCCAAGTTCTTCCATTCGTCTCCCCTGTGCGACGTTGCGGCTAGCGCGAGACGGGGAGGGGTGGCAAGCGCTCACTTCCCTCGCTATCTGGCGGGCATGAACGCTCCCCCCGTCATTTCGCCCGCCACCCCGCCGCGCCAGCGCAAGCCCGACTGGATCCGCGTCAAGGCGCCGGTCAGCCAATCCTATGCCGAGACCAAGAAGCTGATGCGCGAGCTCAACCTCGCCACGGTGTGCGAGGAAGCGGCGTGTCCCAACATCGGCGAATGCTGGACCAAGAAGCACGCCACGGTGATGATCCTGGGCGATACCTGCACCCGCGCCTGCGCCTTCTGCAACGTCAAGACGGGGATGCCGCGCGCGGTCGATGCTCTCGAGCCGCAGCACACCGCCGATGCCGCCGCGGCGCTCGGGCTGGAGCATATCGTCGTCACGTCGGTCGACCGCGACGATCTGCCCGACGGCGGGGCGAGCCAGTTCGTCAAGGTGATCGAGGCGCTGCGCCGGACTACGCCGCACACCACGATCGAGATCCTCACCCCCGATTTCCGCAACAAGTCCGAAGCCGCGGTGATGTCGATCGTCGAGGCCGGGCCCGACGTCTACAACCACAATCTCGAGACCGTGCCGCGGCTCTACCCGACCATCCGGCCCGGGGCGCGTTACTATGCCTCGTTGCGACTGCTGGAGAGCGTCAAGCGCCAGGCCCCGCATATCTTTACCAAATCGGGCGTCATG
>CAXSCF010000106.1:0-5293 GCA_964235815.1 uncultured Sphingomicrobium sp. | reverse complement strand
ATCGACCAATTACGCAGCCGCCTTCCGCATCGCCGCCCCGCGCCCCGCGCCGGGGTCGATCAAGCCGTGCAAGGCGGCGGACTAGCGGCTCGGGAGCCGCGCGATCGAACGGGCGCGCGAGGGGCGGATCGACCGTCGAAACGTGCGTTTTTTAGGGCTTATGTTCACTATTCTCGCCGGGCGGCATACCAATTGCGCGCTTTGCGCCGGGTCACCGAGCAATTTTCGACGATGCTGACGATGCTGACGATGCTGACGATGCTGACGATGCGAAAGAGCGCAGGCGCTTGTAGCATGTCGGTCTGATTGTAGGACAGCGAAAGACCGTGAAGGGGGCGACGGAAGACGGTGCGCTGCTCGATCGCGGCGATTGCCCGGCGAGACTTCCTCCTCTAATGGGGAGAGGCGCAAACGGACCGCGCCCCGCGCCCGAGGCGATCAAGACGTGCCGGGCGGCGGCAACTTGATGTCAACGGCCGATCGCTCGCCACGGGATCGAAAGGACGGTTCGCAGTGCTCATCTTCATTGCTGCTTTGGCAGCTGCGGCATGCACGATTTCGACACCGGTCCGATGCCGGGACACCAATGAATTGATCCGCAGTTCCACGGCCCAGGCACAAGTGCGCCATTTCGTAGAGGGAAGGCGCGGCGCTTACCTTTATGCACGCGTTGCCGGTACCGGCGATCAGTTGATCGAAGTGCTTGGTGGTCCGCCGGACAGACCGACGAAGGTCGGACCTTATTTCTTATTCAGCGCGTGTCGCGCGCACAGCTGCGACGAAAAGGGCGCCTTGCTCATCGATGCCAAGGGCGCACTCGCGGGTGCGGCAATTCTCTACACGGGCTGCGGCGCGGGTGGAGCAATTGTTTGTGGCACCAGCGATCGGCGGCTCGCCCTATTCGTCGCCACGCCGATCCCCTCCGACGCCACGGTTCGTTTGCAACGCTGGGGAAATGCGGCTGCGGCTTCCAATAGTTTGACGTCGATCGCCGTCGAACGCGTCATCCCGTCTTTTCCGACCGTCGCAATCGACTTTGACGGAGACGGCCTGACGGACCGCGTCGAGCTTGACGGAAGCGGTCGATCAATGCGTCTCATTGCCTACCGAGCGAGCGCTCCCAAACGCGGCATCGTCATTACCTGGGTACGCAATCCCGACAATTTTTTCGTCGAAAAGATTGCCCCCGGGACTTATGAAACCGCCTGCGGGAAAGGGGCGGGACGGGCAAGCGAGTGCTTGGTAAAGTCGGTCGACTTGACCCTCACGACGGTCACTTATGGCACCGCCGAGGCGTCCCGCATCGCAGCGCAATGGGATGGCCAGCGCTTTATCGCGATCCCCTTGTCCGATTAGCCCGCTGTCGCCACCGAGCGTTAGAGAAGGCCCATCCGGCGCAAGCTTTGGCACTGGTTGCGTTTGGCGAAGATCAGATGGTCGACGACCGCGACGTCGATCGCCTCGGCGGCGCGGGCGAGGGTGCGGGTGGCGCGGCAGTCGGCGGGGCTGGGGGTCGGGTCGCCGCTGGGGTGATTGTGCGCGATCAGGATCCCGGCGCTGCCGAGCCGCGCGGCATCGGCGATGATCTTGCGCACCGGCAAGTCGATCGCATTCGGCTCGCCCTCGCCATAGCGGCCAAGGTGGATGCAGCGCGCATGGTCATCGACATGCGCCACCCACAGCATCTCGCTGTCGTGCGAATCACGCCCGGCAAAGCAGGGCGCGAAGAAGTTTCGCGCGGCGTCATGTCCGGCGAGGAGGGCAGGTGATTCGGCACGCTGAACCTTCATGGCTTGGACATAAGCGCGACCGCCGCGCCGTCCATTTGAACCGACTCCGTTTCGGAGTGAAGCAACCGTTCACCGTCACCCAGCAGCCGAAAGTTTGTCCGAAATGGCTCAGAATGCCGATCGACGGGATCGACGCTTGGCCGCGCGCCGACCTCTCGCTAGGGTGACGCGATGCAATCCTATCTGGCGCTGATGGCGCAAATCCTCGACCAAGGCGTCGATCAGATGGACCGCACGGGGACCGGCACGCGCTCGCTGTTCGGCGCCCAGATGCGGTTCGACCTGGCCGAGGGCTTTCCGCTGCTGACGACGAAAAAGCTTCACCTGCGCTCGATCATCGTCGAATTGCTGTGGTTTTTGCGCGGCGACACCAATGTGCGGTGGCTGCAGGAGCGCAAGGTGCGCATCTGGGACGAATGGGCCGACGAGCAGGGCGACCTCGGCCCGGTCTACGGCAAGCAATGGCGCGACTGGGAGGGGCCCGACGGGGTCCACATCGACCAGATCGCCGAGCTGGTCGCGCTGATCAAGCGCGACCCCGCCTCGCGCCGCCAGATCGTCAGCGCATGGAACCCGGGCGAGCTGGCGGCGATGGCGCTGGCGCCGTGCCATTGCCTGTTCCAGACGCAGGTCGCCAAGGGTCGGCTGAACTTGCAGCTGTATCAGCGCAGTGCCGATTTCTTTTTGGGCGTGCCGTTCAACATCGCGAGTTATGCGCTGCTGACGCACATGCTGGCCAAGGAGTGCGGGCTCGAGCCGGGGGTGTTCGTGTGGACCGGAGGCGATGTCCATTTGTATGCCAACCATGTCGAGCAGGCGCGGACCCAGCTGGCGCGCGACCCGCGCCCGCTGCCGCGGCTGGTGATCGCCGATCGCGGGCAATCGCTGTTCGACTATAAGCCCGAGGATTTCGCCTTCGAAAGCTATGATCCGCACCCGCATATCGCGGCGCCGGTCGCGGTTTAGGAACATTTCGCCTGCGTGATGGCACCATCGGCGTCGTGGCTCGTTCGTTCAGCCATCAGACAGGAGAAATATTCATGTTGCGCAAGATCACGACCATGGCTCTCATCGGAGCCAGCCTGACCATCGCCGCCTGCAACACCGTTCGCGGTGCGGCCAAGGACGTCAACTCGGCCGCCAATGCGGTCGACAACGCGACCTGAAGAAGCCATGGTCGCTTCGATTTTATGGAGGAGTGACCATGTTTCGCAAACTGACGATGACGCTGATGATCGGCGGCTGCCTTGTGCTCGCCGCATGCAACACGGTGCGTGGAGCGGGGGCTGATCTTGGATCGGCCGCCAATGCGACCGAGAATGCGATCAACCGCTAGGTGGTGGCGTGAGCAAGAAACGACCCCGTCGGCGCAAGCCGGCGGGGTTTTTTTTGGGAGGGGGGGAGCCGAGTCAGCGTGTGTTACGGGGGAGCACAGAGAGCAGACGGTCGGCTCAGTGTCGAAAGCGGACACTACTCGCATGTTTCCGTGATGGAACTGGACCAAATAGCTACGTGTTGTAGCTCCGCAAAGGAGCCTCTAATGAAACTGGCGATTTCCGTAGGCGTGGCCGCTGGCGCGGCATTCTTTCTCCACGCGATGCTTCCTAATAGCCACGCATGGCCGTTGGTTTGGCCGCTAATTGGCGGAATGGCAGTTGAGTTTCTAGCAGGCCGTCGGAGGGAGTTGGGCGGGTTCGGGGCAGGGCTTCGTCTCGCTGGTGCCACGGGCCTCGTCACCGGAGCTTTCTTTTTCGTGGCAACGGCGGGCGCGCTCTATGCGCTAGGAACCGAGCAGTTCGGTTCTTTGGCGCGAGCCTTAGGAGGGCAAGGACCTATCCCCTTCACGGCACTGACCGTAAAGGCCGTCGCGGCAGCAGCAGTTGCAAGTGTTTTGCTCGTTGCTGTTGGTGGAAGCATGGCCTTCCCTGTTGCACGACACGGACGTCGCCCGGCGTAACAAACGTCCGCTCTGGGGCCGGAGCGGAAGGTCCGCGATGGGTCGAAAGCGGACGTTGAGGTATCTGGTCGTACCCCCTGCCATTCGACGTCGCTGAGGATAAACTTCGGCGGAGCCGAAAGCAGGGGCCCAGGCCGGCGGGGCCGCTGATTGATTTCCTGTTGCGGGCGCTGCGCGCGTCTGGGCCTCACCTTCGCAGGGGAGCGGGGGGCGGTTGTTGCGCGGGCGAGGCTGGCGACTGCTGCAGGGTTCTCGCTCGGTCGAGCGGGCCTAGGAAAGGTGGATCCCCGGTCAGGCCCGGGATGACGGGGAGAGGCGCGCGCGCGGGGGGCGATGGGCGCTGCGCCAGGCTTTTCCTTGCGGCCGAAGAGGACGGTCAGGGATGGCTGTCGGGGGCGTTCCAGGCGTTCTCGAAACGGGGTGTTTCGCCGTTGCTTCGGGCGAGGCCCTTCCTGAGGTTCCACAGCACCGCGGCGATGATGATGATGCCGAGGGCGCTTCCGATCATTTCGATGAGGCGCATGGAAAACTCTCCGGATTGGGCGGGGCCGGGTTCGAGGATGCAGCAGGGGCTTAGTGGGGGCAAGAGGGGACGCGTTGTCACCCTCACCCTTCCGCGACTTCGTCGCTCCCTCCCTCTCCCGGGGGGAGAGGGAATAAGGGAAAGGCCGCCGCTCCGGGGGGAGCGACGGCCTTTCTTGTGGTGCCCGACGACGGCTTAGTCGTTGAGATATTCGCCCGCGTCGGCGTCGGTGCCGGTGCCCGAGGTCGTCACCGCGGCGAGCGGGTCGGGGCCTGAGGCGCTGGCGTCGCGGGTCGACTGGGCGAGCTCGGCGGCATGTTCCTCGGCCGCCGTGTCGGGGGCGACGAGGGCTTCCTGCAGCTTGCGCTGCTGGGCACGAAGCGCGACGTCGCGGCTCGAGGCGGCGATCCGCATCCGCCCCATGCCGGCGCCGGTGCCGGCCGGGATGAGGCGGCCGACGATGACGTTTTCCTTCAACCCGTTGAGCGTGTCGATCTTGCCCTGGACTGAGGCCTCGGTGAGGACGCGCGTGGTTTCCTGGAACGAGGCGGCCGAGATGAAGCTGCGGGTTTGCAGCGACGCCTTGGTGATCCCGAGCAGGACCGGACGGCCCTCGGCATGCTTCTGCTTCTTGTCGAGCTTGGCATTGAGTTCGTCCATTTCCTCGCGATCGACCTGTTCGCCGGCGAGCAGGATGGTGTCCCCGCCGTCGGTGATCTCGACCTTTTGCAGCATTTGGCGAACGATTACCTCGATGTGCTTGTCGTTGATCTTGACGCCCTGGAGACGATAGACCTCCTGGATCTCGGTGACGAGATATTCGGCCAAGGCGACGATCCCGAGGACTTCGAGGATGTCGTGCGGATCGGGCGAGCCGCCGACGAGATTGTCGCCGCGCTTGACGTAATCGCCTTCCTGGACGTCGATCACCTTGGACTTCTGGACGAGGTAGGCGACCTCTTCCGAACCGTCGTCGGGGATGATGACGATCTTGCGCTTGGCCTTATAGTCCTTCTTGAAGCT
>CAXSCF010000105.1:0-5337 GCA_964235815.1 uncultured Sphingomicrobium sp. | reverse complement strand
CCCAGAACCCGGCGATGTTGACCAGGCAGAACGGCTTGGCGTGATAGCCGAGCGCATTCCACGTCCACGCCTCGAACAGTTCGTCGAGCGTCCCGATTCCACCCGGCAGCGCGATGAAGGCGTCGGTCAGTTCGGTCATCTTGGCCTTGCGCTCGTGCATGTCGGCGACCTGGTACAATTCGGTGCAGCCGCGGTGCGCGACTTCATGGTCGACCAGCGCCTGCGGGATGACCCCGAACACCTTGCCGCCGGCGTCGAGCACGGTGTCGGCGACGATCCCCATCAGCCCAAGCTTGCCGCCGCCGTAGACGAGGTCGATGCCGCGCTCGACCATCGTCCGGCCGAGCACCCGCGCCATGTCGGCAAAGGCCGGGTCGGCGCCCGCCGCCGAGCCGCAATAGACCGCGATGCGCCCGATGCTCACAGCTTCACCAGCGCCTTCAAATCGGCGATCGGCCGCGCGCCATAATGGGCGATGACTTCGCCCGCCGATCGCCCCGGTCCACAGGCAGCGCTCGAGGCTCGCCCGGCGGGCGCGGGCGGCGAGAAACCCAGCCGCGAACAAATCGCCCGCCCCGGTCGTATCGATCACCTGGCCGACCGGTGCGGCGGGGATCGAGACGCGCTCGCCATGCGCGATCGCGGTCGCGCCCTCGGCACCGCGCGTGACCACCAGCGTCGCGACCTTGGAAGCAAGCTCGGCCAGCGCGGTATCGGGATCGGCACGCCCGGTAAGCTGCATCACTTCGTCCTGATTGGCGAACAGCAAATCGACCCCGCCGCCGTCGATCATCGCTGCAAATCCGTCGCGGCGCCCCGCGATGCACACGCTTTCGCTCAAGGTGAAGGCGACCTCGCGGCCCGCCGCATGCGCGATGTCGACCGCTTCGAGCATCGCCGCGCGGGGCTTGTCGGGGCCCCACAGATAGCCCTCGAGATAAAGGATCCGCGCCGAAGCGATGAGCGCGCGGTCGAGCGCGCTTCGATCGAGTTCGTGGCTCGCCCCGGGGCACGTGTTCATCGTCCGCTGGCCATCGGGCGTGACGAGGATCAGGCAGCGTCCGGTCGGCGGCCCCCCGACCAGCGCCGGCGTGTCGAAACGGACCCCGAGCGCGCGCATGTCGTGCGCGAAGATCGCTCCCAATTGGTCGTCCGCGACTTGCCCGATGAAGGCCGACGTGCCCCCCATCGCGGCGATCCCGGCCATCGAATTGGCCGCCGATCCGCCCGACATCTCGCGCGCCTGGCCCATCGCCGCATAGAGCGCATCGGCCTCTGCGGGGTTCAGCAATTGCATCGACCCGTGGGGCAGATCATGCGCCGTCAGGAACGCCTCGTCGCACGATGCGATGACATCGACGATGGCATCGCCCATGGCGACAATGTCGATCGTGGCGTCGGCCATAAAGCGGTACGAAATCCTCGGTTTTTCGGGGGGCGGCGCGTCCGCCTAACCGGCTGTCACCGGACCGTCAAACATGAAATGGCTTGCGGGTCGAGATCAAGCCGCTAGGCCATGGCGCCCATGACCCAGACCGCCTCCAGCACTGCAATTCCCGCCGCGCCAACCGATGCCCGCCGGTCGGTTTCGCCCCATATTCCGCTGTCGCTCTTTGCCCTCGCCATCTTCTATGGCGGCATGGTGTGTATTGCCGGGGTGCTTGGCAACAAGCAAATCGCCCTCGGACCGCTGGCGGTCGAGGCCGGGATCTTCGCCTTCCTCCTGCTGGTCGTGACGTCGAGCGCGGTGGCCGAGCTTCATGGCCGCGCGATCGCCAACCGGCTTGTGGTGATCGGCTTCGTGCCATTGATCGTGTCGCTGCTCCTCAGCGTCCTCGTCCTGGCCATGCCGGCGTCGAAGGACATGGATCCCGATCGCCTGGCGGCATTCAACACGGTGATGGGCGGGACGCCGCGCATCTGGCTGGGCGGCATCCTCGCCTACGGCACGTCGCAATTGCTCAACGTCACCATTTTCAGCCGGCTGAAGGGCAGCGAAGGCTCCGGCCTGTTGTGGTTGCGCGCGGCGATCGCCAGTGTGCTCAGTCAGATCGTCGATACGCTGATCTTCGTGTCGGTCGCCTTTTACGGCGTGTTTCCGATCACCGAGCTGCTGTTCGGGCAGATGCTGGCCAAGGTCGTCTTGTCGATCGTTCTTGTGCCGTTCCTCATTCTGTTGCTGGTTAGCATCGGTCGCCGCCTGGATCGTCGCGCGCTCCCCGAGTCCGCTTGAAAAATGGCCTCGCCAATGCTTTAGGCGGAGGCGAGTCGCGGGGGTGGCGACGGCGGCGTGTGGCCCTTCGGCAACGCTCGGAAAGATAGGCTGACGGTCCGCGCGGAGCGTCATTCATCTGTCTTATCCACGCTTTAGCGGCCCTCACAAGTGACCGGGGATTCGGGTTCACCTTCCATTTGGGGTTTGTCGTGAAAAAACTGATTTTGCTCTGCTCGACGGCGGCTATCCTGCCGACCGCCGCCTTCGCCCAATCGACCGGTTCGGTCGATTTCGACAAGGAAATCGTCGTCACCGGGACGCGCGCGCAGGCCGTCGGCGGCATCCAGGCGCCCGATGCCGCCAAGTCGAAGGCGGTCCTGACCCAGGAAATCATCGCCCGCTCGAACCCCGGCCAGACGATCCTCGACACGATCAACCTCGTCCCCGGGGTCAGCTTCCAGAACAATGACGCCTATGGCTCGTCGGGCGGCACGCTCAGCATCCGCGGGTTCGATTCGAGCCGCATCAGCCTGACCTTCGACGGCATTCCGCTCAACGATTCGGGCAATTACGCGATTTATTCGAACCAGCAGCTCGACCCCGAGCTGATCGAACAGGTCAACGTCAACCTGGGCTCGACCGACATCGATTCGCCGACCGCCTCCGCCGTTGGCGGCACGGTCAACTATCGCACCCTGATCCCGACCAAGGAATTCAGCGGCCGCGGCGCGATCTCGCTCGGTCAGTTCGACTTCCGCCGCTTCTTCGGCGTGATCCACACCGGCGAATTCGGTCCGCTCGGCACGCGCGCCTGGTTCTCGGCCTCGACGGCCAAGAACGACAATCCGTTCAACAATTACGGCAAGGTCGACAAGCAGCAGTATAACGCCAAGCTCTATCAGCTGATCGGCAACAACGGCGATTTCGTCAGCCTGTCGGGTCACTATAACAAGAACCGCAATAATTTCTTCGGCTCGGTCCGTCTGCGCAATGACCTGCCGACGCCCGATGGCTTCCCCGACAACGCCAGCGAGCGCAAATATAACATCAACTTCCCGTGCACGCTCGACGTCGCGCAAGCGGGCGTGGCCGATGCGCCCAACACTTGCGGCACCGAATTCGACCGTCGCTACAACCCGTCGAACACCGGCAACATCCGCGCCCAGTCGCGCTTCACGCTGCGTGAAGGCCTCGTTCTGACGGTCGATCCGAGCTTCCAATACGTCAAGGCCAATGGCGGCGGCACCGTTACCGCGCGCGAATATGGCTATGACATCAACCCGACCGGCGGTCGCGCCAACTGCTCGACCACCGCCAATAGCGCCGCCGTCAATTGCGTCGGTGGCTTCTTCGGCGGGTCGCCTTACGCCAATGGCGTCGATCTCAACGGCGACAATGACTTGCGCGATACCGTCAGCGTCCTGTCGCCGAGCCAGACCCGCACGCGCCGCGTGGTGGTGATTTCGGGCGTGCGCTACGAAATCAACGATCACCATTCGGTTCGCGCCAGCTACACCTTCGATCGCGCCAATCATCGCCAGACGGGTGAAGTCACCTTGCTGCGCAACAATGGCGAGCCGAACAATGTGTTCGCGATCGACGATGCGGTCTACACCGCGGGTGGCACCGTGCTCCAGAAGCGCGACCGCCAGAGCTACGCCATCCTGAACCAGTTCGCGGGCGAATATCGCGGTGAATTTGGACCGCTTACGCTGAACGTCGGCGCCCGCTTGCCGTACTTCAAGCGCGACCTCGAGAACTTCTGCTTCGCTTCCTCGGCGTCGGGCTTCGTCGAATGCTCGGGCGGCAATAATCTGATCGACGCGCAGGTCGGCCCGCTCAATCCGACCTATTCGCCGCCGCAACGCCGGATCTTCAAATATCACAAGTTCCTGCCCAACGTCGGCGTCATCTATGACTTCACGTCGCGCACTTCGGCCTATGCGAGCTTTGCCAAGGGCCTGTCGGTTCCGGGCACGGACAACCTCTACAATTCGTTCTTCTTCCCGATCGGCAATGATCGCGCCAGGCCGAACCCCGAAACCACCGACACGTTCGAGGGCGGGCTCCGCTACCGCAGCTCGAAGGTCCAGGCGCAGGCTTCGGTCTATTATACCAAGTTCAACGATCGCCTGGCCTCGGCCTACGACCCTGAACTCGATGCGACGGTCTATCGCAACCTTGGCCGCGTCGACAAAAAGGGCATCGACGGATCGATCTCCTACGCGCCGGTCAAGGAACTGACGCTTTATGTCTTCGGCTCGCTCAACAAGTCGAAGATCAAGGACAATCTCCAGCTTGCCAATGCAACCTTCGATTGCGCCAATGCCTCCCTCGACACCCCCGCACTGCGGGCCTTGGCGGCACGCAACTGCGCCTTCACCGCGGGCAAATATGAATCGGGCGCTCCGAAGTACAGCTTTGGCGGATCGGCCGTGGCCAAGCTTGGTGATTTCGACTTTGGCGTCACCGCCAAGCGCACCGGTCCGCGCTTCGTGTTCGACAGCAATGAACCCGTGCGCGCTGGCGACATCGACGCGCTGATCGACACCGTCGCGACCAACGATCCGACGGTTCTCTATTCGGCCAAGGCTCCGGCCTACTGGCTGGTCAACCTCGATCTGCGCTACAATCTGCGCAGCTGGGGCCGCGGTCTGGAAAAGACGTACTTCCAGTTCAACGTCTACAATCTCTTCAACTCAACCTATGTCGGGGGCTTCACCGGCGGGCTCAACCAGTCGGTGTCGACCAGCGGCGGCACGATCGGCACTCCCGGCGGTGTGTACGGCACGGCCCCCTTCGTTCAGATCGGCGCGCCGCGCACGATCAGCGGGACGCTCAATATCGCGTTCTAAGCAAGCTCTATCGTTCGATGCAGGCGGCGTTGTTTCCTTCGGAAACAACGCCGTTTCCTTGCGAGCCAAGGCGTAAGGCGGTTGACCGGCGCGCCACGCCTGTGCCAATCGGCCCTCCGCGCCCTGAGCGGGTGTAGCTCAATGGTAGAGCTTTTGCTTCCCAAGCAAGTGACGAGGGTTCGATTCCCTTCACCCGCTCCATAATGAGACCTGCCGGGGGCAGGTCTCATTATGGAGCGCCGGAGCGCAGCGACGGGCGACCAGACC
>CAXSCF010000104.1:0-5385 GCA_964235815.1 uncultured Sphingomicrobium sp. | reverse complement strand
AGAAGCCGGCGTCGTTGCGCTTGTACTGGAGTGCGACGAGCTTGCGGATGATCTCGCGCTGGTCGGCGCTCTGGCCCTTCTTCAAGTCGAAGATCATCGCCGAATAGGTTTCGACCGAGCCGATCCCGTAGAGGCATGACACCGATGCGACGATGATCACGTCGTCGCGCTCGAGCAGCGACCGCGTCGCGCTATGCCGCATGCGGTCGATCGCCTCGTTCACCGAGCTTTCCTTCTCGATGTAGGTGTCGCTGCGCGGGACATAGGCTTCGGGCTGGTAATAATCGTAATAAGAAACGAAGAATTCGACCGCATTGTCGGGGAAATAGCTTTTGAACTCGCCATATAGTTGCGCGGCGAGGATTTTGTTGGGGGCGAGGATCAGCGCCGGGCGCTGCAGTTCCTCGATCACCTTGGCCATGGTAAAGGTCTTGCCCGACCCGGTGACCCCGAGCAGCACCTGGTCCTTTTCACCGCCGCGCACCGCCGCGGTCATCTCCGCGATCGCCGCGGGCTGATCCCCCGCCGGGCTATAATCGGACGCGAGCACGAACCTGCGTCCGCCCTCGGCCTTGGGCGGGCGCGCCGGGCGGTGCGGGACGAACTGTTCGCCAGTGTCGGGTTCGGCCAGCGAGGTGCGGATTTCTATTGCCATCGCATCGCGATATGGTGCCTCCTTCGAAACGACGCAACGGGGCGGCAAGAGGGTACATGCAATGCGCGCACGATATGTGACGAGCCTGATGCTGGGCCTTGCCGCCTGCGGCAGCGAAGCCCCCAAGCCGGTCGAAGACGCAACCCCCGCGACCCTGGTCGCGGGCGACTATGAAGTGATCAGCGAAGTGACCAAGCTCGCCTCGGCCGATGCCTCGATCCCGGTGACCAAGCTCACGCTCGGCGACAGGCAGGTATTCCATGCCTGCGTCGCCCCCGACGGGACCCCCGATCCGGCGATGTTCGTCGAGAAGGGCGATGCCTGCACGGCCAACAACAGCTTCGTCCGCGCCGGCCGGCTGTCGGTCCAATATACCTGCACCCGCCCCGGCAAGGGCGAGCTTTATCCCAATGCCGACGGCAATTTCACCGCCGACGGTTATGAAGCGGTGGTCACGGTCGGCACCGCCTTCCCCGGCACCGGCGATTATACCGCGACGCGCAGGCTTACCGCCAAGCGCGTGGGAGTTTGCCCGGCCACCATCATCAAACCCGCTTAAGCCCGGGTCGCAGGGGGCGGCGGGTTCGGCATCCATAGCGCTGCGCGCGTCGAACCGAGCCGTGGCGAGCAGGCGTCAGCAACAAAAAAAGGGGCAGCGCATCGGCGCCGCCCCTTTCTTAATTCTCGATCGATCGCTTAGGCGAGCTGCATCGCCTGAGCGGTCGAGCGACGACGACGGCGCATCGCGCCACCGATCGCGCCGAAGCCCAACAGCATCATCGCCCAGGTGGCGGGTTCCGGAACCGCGGCAGCCGGTGCGAAGTTGGCGCGCTGGGCGACCGAGCCGTCCTGCGTGGTGAAGGTGCCGCCAAGGCTGTAGTTGGTCGCGTTGGTGCGGAAAATGTAGGTTGCGCTCGTCTGACCCGCGGCCTCGAGCCCGTTGGAACCGAAGTCGGCGCGGACGACCGATCCGCTACCATTGCGCGACGCGGTCGTGGTCGAACCGGGAGGGCCCTGCAGATTGGGGTTGTTGGCTGCCGTGAAGATGCCGCCGCCATCGAAGTCGGTCCCATCGACCAGGGCATCCACGGTGAACCCCATGAAGTTCGACGCGGTCAGGTTGAACACCTCGTCGCCGATGTTGATCGACGAGATGGCCACCTGATAATAGAAGTCGAGCGTGCCCAGCGTGTTCTGATAAACCGCGCTGCGCAGGAACCCGGTATAGGTCGTCGCGCCGGTCGTTCCGGTCTCAAGGCTTTGCAGCAGCGTACCGCGAGTCGCCGCGTTGATCGGCGTGAAGGGCACCGCGACCGCATCGGGCGGCAAATCGGTCGCCATCGCCGGCGAAGCAAAGACGGCGCTCGCAGCCAACGCCAATGTCAAAAAATTCCTGTTCATCGTTTATCCTCTCTTGCTGGAAGGGGATGAATTTGCCCCGTCCGATCGTTGCAGTCACAGCCTGGGTTCCCCCCGGCCACAGGTCCGTCCAGCAAGTGCGAAACAAATCCGTCGGAGCGGTTGCGCAATGAAAACGGTTTAACAGCTTGTTAACTGCGTATCGCCTTACGGGTTCCAAACGCAAGTGCCCGCACCGTAAAAAATTTTGCCCTGCTCGCCGGATACCGCCCCGATTTGAGGCAGATAGGCGCGGAGACCAAGGCTGGCGGGCCGCGCTTCGATACGTCGAGGCACGAGCTCGCCACGATCTTTCCGGCCTTGGCGGGGACCCCAGGCAAGCCCGCGGGTCCGAGTCGCACGACGGCGCGTTGCGGCGGCATGAACACGGTCATCCTCGTCAATCAAGGTGGCGGTAGCGCCGGAGACGATGCGCGCGAGCGAGTCGCGGCGGCGCTGCGCAGCGCCGGGATCGAGGGCGAGGTCGAGCTGTTGCCGGGCGGCGAGCTGGCCGACCGCGCGGCGCGCGCCGTGGCCGAGGGCGCGACGCTGGTCGTTGCGGCGGGCGGCGACGGGACGATGAGTGCGGTCGCCGGCGCGCTGGCCGGCACAAGGACCGCGCTCGGCGTCCTTCCGCTCGGCACGCTCAACCACCTCGCGCGCGACCTCGGCATTTCGTTCAAGCTCGACGAGGCCGCGGCGGTGATCGCCGCCGGGCACGTGCGGACGATCGACGTCGCGAGGCTCAACGAGCGCATCTTCATCAACAATAGCGCGATCGGGCTTTACCCGCTGATGGTCGCCGACCGCGAAGGCCAGCAGGAGCGGCTCGGGCGATCGAAGCGGCTGGCGATGTTCGTCGCGGGCCTGCGCATGCTCGTTCGCTTTCATCACCACCGATTGAAGCTGACGATCAATGAGCAGCGCACCGAACATGTCCTCACGCCCTTGCTGTTCGTCGGCAACAATGATTACCGGCTCGACCTCGGCGGCGCGGGGCAGCGCGCCTCGCTCAGCGACGGCATATTGTCGGTGATCGTGATGCGGCGAATGGGGCGCATCGGCTTCTTCGCCGCGCTGGTCCGCGCCTTGATCGGTCGCACTCGCCCTGCCGACATGATCAAGCTCGACCATGTCCTCGCCCTCAAGGTCGAGTCGCGCCGATCGCAGCTAACGGTGTCGAGCGACGGCGAGACGGCGCAGATCGTGCCCCCGCTCGATTATCGCATCGACCCCGCGGCATTGCGCGTCATCGCCCCCGCCTGAGCCGCCCCCGGCGGCGCTACTCGACGGCCCCGCAACAATTCGTGGCGCGCCCGCCACAGCCCCCTCTGGCGGCGCGATTTTTTCACGCGTCTTGAAATTTCCTTCTTGCGTCTCGTCAGGGTTTGGCCACTATATGTCGTGTTCCGGCGGGGGCCGCACTCAATCTATTGTGGTTGGGGCTGGAAATGCTTATTTCCGGTGTGCGCCCGTGTGCGCCCTGTGGATATCGGGGACAGCGCGCATGAAAACCCTCCGCGGAGCCGCAAAATGGGTTAGGCTCAGCACATGGCGCCGAGTCGAACAGAAACAGAACAAGCCGTCGAAGAACGGCGAACCGGATGGGGAATGACGATGGATTTTGCAAGCTCGAGCGATGTCGGCGCGACGGATGTTTCGGCCCCCGAGGCGGCGCGGGACAGCCACACGATCGACATCCGCGCGTTCGACGTCGTCACCGATCCGTCGCGCGATGCGCTGCTGACCGACTTCGGCAAGGACACGTTGCAGGACCGTTACCTGCTGCCCGGCGAATCGTACCAGGATCTGTTCGCCCGAGTCGCCTCGGCCTATGCCGACGACCAGAGGCACGCCCAGCGCGTCTACGATTATATCTCGAAATTGTGGTTCATGCCCGCGACCCCCGTGCTGTCGAATGGCGGCACCGGGCGCGGATTGCCAATCTCCTGTTATCTCAACTCGGTCAGCGACAGCCTCAACGGCATCGTCGACACGTGGAACGAGAATGTCTGGCTGGCGTCGAAAGGCGGCGGGATCGGCACGTATTGGGGTGCGGTGCGCGGCATCGGCGAGCCGGTCGGCCTCAACGGCAAGACCAGCGGGATCATCCCGTTCGTGCGCGTCATGGACAGCCTCACGCTGGCGATTTCACAGGGCTCGCTGCGGCGCGGCTCGGCGGCGTGCTACCTCGACGTGTCGCACCCCGAGATCGAGGAGTTCCTCGAAATCCGCAAGCCGTCGGGCGACTTCAACCGCAAGGCGCTCAACCTCCACCACGGGGTGCTGATCACCGACGCCTTCATGGAAGCCGTGCGCGCCGGCGACGAGTTTATCCTCCGCAGCCCCAAGGACGGCAGCGAGCGCGGCAAGGTCGATGCGCGCAGCTTGTTCCAGAAACTGGTCGAGACCCGCCTGGCAACGGGCGAGCCGTACATCATCTTCATCGACCAGGTGAACCGCTCGATGCCCAAGCATCACCGCGACCTGGGGCTCAAGGTCACCACCTCCAACCTGTGCAGCGAAATCACGCTGCCGACGGGCAAGGATCATCTTGGCGCCGACCGCACCGCGGTGTGCTGCCTCTCGTCGCTTGGGCTCGAGACGTGGGACGAGTGGAACGGCGACAAGCGCTTCATCGAGGACGTCATGCGCTTCCTCGACAACGTCCTGTCGGATTATATCGCCCGCGCCCCCGACGAAATGGCCCGCGCCAAATATAGCTGCGAGCGCGAGCGGTCGGTCGGGCTTGGCGTGATGGGCTTCCACAGCTTCCTCCAGGCGCGCTCGCTGCCGTTCGAGGGGGCGATGGCCAAGTCGTGGAACTTGAAGATCTTCAAGCACATCCGCGCCCAGGTCGATCAGGCGTCGATGATGCTGGCGCAGGAGCGCGGGCCGTGCCCCGACGCCGCCGACATGGGGGTGATGGAGCGTTTTTCGTGCAAGATGGCGATCGCGCCGACCGCTTCCATCTCGATCATCTGCGGCGGGACGAGCGCCTGCATCGAACCCATCCCGGCCAATATCTACACCCACAAGACGCTCTCGGGCAGCTTCTCGATCCGCAACCCGCACCTCGAGAAATTGCTCACCGAGAAGCACAAGAACAGCGACGCGGTGTGGAACTCGATCCTCGAGCAGGGCGGCAGCGTGGCCCACCTCGACTTCCTCACGACCGAGGAAAAGGACACCTACAAGACCAGCTTCGAGATCGACCAGCGCTGGCTGATCGAGCTTTCGGCCGACCGTACGCCTTTCATCGACCAGGCGCAGAGCTTGAACCTGTTCATCCCCGCCGACGTCGACAAGTGGGACCTGATGATGCTCCACTT
>CAXSCF010000103.1:1193-5440 GCA_964235815.1 uncultured Sphingomicrobium sp. | reverse complement strand
GCGATCCGCCAGCAGATCGAGAACACCACCAGCGACTATGACAAGGAGAAGCTCCAGGAGCGTCTTGCCAAGCTCGCCGGCGGCGTTGCCGTGATCAAGGTCGGCGGTGCTTCGGAAGTCGAGGTCAAGGAGCGCAAGGATCGCGTCGACGACGCCCTCCACGCGACCCGCGCCGCGGTTGAAGAAGGCGTCGTCCCGGGCGGCGGCACGGCGTTGCTTTACGCCACGAAGGCCCTCAACGGCCTCAAGGGTGCCAACGACGACCAGACCCGCGGGATCGACATCATCCGCAAGGCGATCGAGACCCCGCTGCGCCAGATCGCCCAGAACGCGGGCGTCGACGGCGCCGTGGTGGCCGGCAATCTGATGCGCGAAGGCGACGAAACCCAGGGCTTCAACGCCGCGACCGACACCTATGAGAACCTCGTCGCCGCCGGCGTCGTCGATCCCACCAAGGTCGTTCGCATCGCGTTGCAGGACGCGGCCTCGGTCGCCGGCCTGCTGATTACCACTGAAGCCGCGGTCAGCGACGCCCCCGACGACAAGCCCGCAATGGGTGGCGGCGGCATGCCCGGTGGCGGCATGGGCGGCATGGGCGGCATGGACTTCTAAGCCAAGCCGGCCGGTGCCAAGGACGCGGTTCTACGAACAGCTAGTTGGCCCCGGACTCGGCGAAGGCGCGGCTGGCGGGGCGGACAGCCCCAAGGCTGGCCGAACCCGTCCAACGTCAGCACGGGCTTTGCCCGTGCCTTCGCGTCAACGAAAAGGGGCGGTGCCACCAGGCACCGCCCCTTTTCATGCCATTCACGCGCCGAACGAATGACCGCTATTGACCCATTGCGCAGCTTTGCCAACGTGGACGGATGGCGAGGGGATATTTTCGAAGGCGTGATAACTGCGGATGCATCGTCGCCGGATCGATAGCTTTACCTCTTTTTTTCCTTTGGCTGATCGGAAGCGCTCTCGGCGGCTTCGGCTGCGAAGGAACGGGTCCTGACTGCGAGCCTGCCCGCTGGCGTTTCTTGATTGGCGTGGCGCTTATCGCCGTCGGAGCATTTGCTCTGGCGCGATTGATCGACGCTTTAAGACGGTGGCTCCAGCGCTGAGTTCTGAATCCCCTTTCCACCCTTTGCAGACTGTCCGCTTTCCACCCAAAACGGACAAAGCATATCGCGCCATTATTTGGCTGCTTCATTCCGCGCGGCCTCGTTCAGCATCGCATCGGCATCATCGAGCCGTTCACTCTCCTCCGCCGTCGGGGTCGGTGGGCGCTGGTCGTGACACGCGGCGAGCAACAGCATCAGTAAGGGCAGGGCACGCTTCATCCCCCCGACAATCACCAAAAAGGGCCGCCCGCGCAAGGCGGACGGCCCTCATCCGGACCTGCCCCGAGACGGGCAGGTGCCGATTACATCGCGTTGTCGGTCGCGTTGACGGCGTTCGCGGCGGTGTTATCGATGGCATTGCCGGTCGCTACGGCTGCGTTGCCGGTGGCGTCGAGCGCGTTGTCGATCGAATTGTCGGTGGTGTTGAGCGCTGCATTGGCGTCGGCTTCGGTCTCGTTGGAGACATCGACGTTATCAACGGCATTGGCGGTTTTCGATTCGCACGCGGCGAGGCCGAGCGCGAGGACCAGAGCGGTCAGTGCAACCTTTTTCATGATCGTTCCATTCCTTGCATGACACGCCCCCTCCCCAAAGGTTAGCGGCGCCAGGCTCGGCCTGCCCGGAAATTCGGTCAGGCCAGCGCGCGGCAGTAAGGCCAGTCGCTGCGCCGCGCAATCAGGATTTGCGGCAAAAAAAAGACAAGCGGTTCGCCCTAGCCATTGATTGACCCATATAAAGATATCTTTATATGTTTGTGCGATGTCCACACTCGCTTCGCTTTCCGCGCTTTTCCAGGCGCTTGCCGATAATAGCCGGCTGCGCATCCTGGCGTTGCTGCGGTCGATGGAATTGTCGGTCGGCGAATTGGCGCAAATGCTTGGGCAAAGCCAGCCGCGAGTGTCGCGCCATGTCCGCATCCTTGCCGATTGTGGCCTGGTCGAACGGCGCAAGGAAGGCAGCTGGGTGTTCCTGATGCTTGCCGACCCGGACCGCGCCGCGCCGTTGTTCGACGCCATCCACGGCTGGGGCGGGGCCGCGGCCGAAGCCGAATTCGCGGCCGATTATGCGCGGCTCGAAGCTGTCCGCGCCGACCGCGCCGAGGCCGCGGCGCGCTATTTCGCGATCCACGCCGAGGCATGGGACAGCATCCGCTCGCTCCATGTCGCCGAAAGCGAGGTCGAGCAGGCCATCGACGCGGTTCTGGGCGAGGCGCCGCTCGGTCGGCTGGTCGACATCGGCACAGGCACCGGTCGAATGATCGAATTGTTCGGCCCCCGCGCCGACAGCGCGATCGGGATCGACCGGTCGTCCGAAATGCTCCGCCTCGCGCGCGTCAAGCTGGAGGCGGGGGGCGTGCGCAGCGTCAGCCTGCGCCAGGGCGACATGTATGCGCTGCCGCTCGACGACGGTTCGGCCGACGTCGTCATCCTCCACCAGGTGCTCCATTATGCCCAGGCCCCGGCGCATGCCATCGCCGAGGCGGCGCGGCTATTGAGCCCCGACGGACGTCTGCTGATCGTTGATTTCGCCCCTCACGAGCGCGACGAGCTGCGCGAGCGCGACGCCCACGCCCGGCTCGGCTTCGCCGATGAGGCGATGTGCGCGTGGATCGACGCCGCGGGCTTGCGCTCCGAAACCAGCCAGCATCTCGGCGGCGGGGAATTGACCGTATCCTTGTGGCTGGCGCGCAAATCGGGCGGCCGAGCGGCGCGAAGGAAAGCGGCATGAACCCCGCGAGCCGGACCGCGCTGGCCGATCACGCGCCTTTGTTCGCCGCACCGCGCGGCGACATACAGGTGAGCTTCGAATTTTTCCCGCCCAAGACCGACAAGATGGCCGAAACGCTGTGGCAATCAATTGAGACGCTGGCGCCGCTTTGCCCCCGCTTCGTCTCGGTCACCTATGGCGCTGGCGGCTCGACCCGCGAGCGCACCCACGCGACGGTCGAGCGGCTGGTGCGCGAGACCGCCCTTGCCCCCGCCGCGCATCTGACCTGTGTCGGCGCGAGCAAAGGCGAAATCGACGATATTGCGCGCGCTTATTGGGACGCCGGTGTGCGTCACATCGTCGCGCTGCGCGGCGATCCGCCCGAGCCGGGCCGGCCCTACGCTCCGCACGCTCAAGGCTATGCCAACGCCGCCGAACTCGTCGCCGGGCTCAAGAAGGTCGCGCCGTTCGAAATTTCGGTCGCGGCCTATCCCGAGACGCACCCCGACAGCGCGTGCGAGGACAGCGACCTCGACAATCTCATCGCCAAGATCGACGCCGGCGCCGACCGCGCGATCAGCCAGTTCTTCTTCTCGGCCGATAATTTCTTCCGCTTC
The DNA here is from genome assembly GCA_964235815.1 of uncultured Sphingomicrobium sp. Classification (GTDB taxonomy): domain Bacteria; phylum Pseudomonadota; class Alphaproteobacteria; order Sphingomonadales; family Sphingomonadaceae; genus Sphingomicrobium. Next base: position 2,010 of record CAXSCF010000103.1, on the reverse strand, counting down.
CGCGACCGCGTCGCCGCGCGCGGGGTCGACATCGAGATCGTCCCCGGGATCCTGCCGGTCTCGAACGTCGCGCAGACGCGCAAGTTCGCCGGCATCTGCGGCGCCGCGATCCCCGGCTGGATGGACCATATCTTCGAAGGGCTCGACGATCTCCCCGCCGCGCGCCAGCTCATCGCGGCGACCATCGCCGGCGAAATGTGCGGCCAGCTCTACGCCGGGGGGGTGCGCCAGTTCCACTTCTACACCCTCAACCGCGCCGAGCTGACCTACGCCATCTGCCATCTGCTTGGAGTGAGGGCATGACTGTTGCAACCGCCATCCGCGCCGCCGCCGCGCAGCGCATCCTGATCAAGGACGGCGCCTACGGGACCCAGATCCAGGCCGAGCAGCTTCAGGAAGCCGATTACAAGGGCGAGCTTGCGCTCAACCACGACCAGAAGGGCAATAACGACCTGCTCAACCTGACCAATCCCGCGATCGTCGCGGGGATTGCCCGCCGCTTCGTCGCCGCCGGGGCCGACATCCTCGCCACCAACAGCTTCAACGCGACGCGTATCAGCCAAGCCGATTATGGCTGCGAGCATCTCGTCGGCGACATGAATCGCGCCGCCGCCCGAATCATCCGCGAAGTGATCGACGAAGCCACTTCGGTGGATGGCAAGCCACGCTGGGTGGTCGGCGCAGTCGGCCCGACCAACAAGACGCTCTCGCTCAGCCCCGACGTCAACGATCCCGGTTTCCGCGAGGTCGATTTCGACGAAGTGAAGGCGGTCTATCGCGAGCAGATCGATGCGCTGGTCGAAGGCGGGGTCGACGC
>CAXSCF010000103.1:0-1183 GCA_964235815.1 uncultured Sphingomicrobium sp. | reverse complement strand
TCCTGATCGAGACCGTGTTCGACACCCTCAATTGCAAGTCGGCGATCATGGCCGCGCTCGAGGCCGAGCAGGCGCTTGGCCGCGCGCTCCCGATCATGATCTCGATGACGCTCACCGACCTCTCGGGGCGCAACCTCTCGGGCCATACGGTCGAGGCCTTCTGGGCCAGCGTCCGCCACGCCCGCCCGCTGACCATCGGCCTCAACTGCTCGTTCGGCGCCGCCCAGCTCCGCCCGCATTTGGCCGCGCTCTCCGCCACCGCCGAAACGTTGGTGATGGCGTACCCCAACGCCGGCCTGCCCAACGACCTCGGCGAATATGACGAAGCCGCCGACCAGACCGCCGCCCAGGTCGCCGAATGGTTCGCCGATGGCCTGGTCAACATCGTCGGCGGTTGCTGCGGCACCACGCCGGAGCACATCGCCGCCATCGCCCGCGCCGCGCAAGGGGCCGTCGCGCGCGCAATTCCCGCGGCGCCGACCCGCACCGTGCTCGCCGGGCTCGAGCCGATGATCCTCGCCGCATGACCGATCCCGATCGCGCCGCAGTCGGCGCACGCTTCGTCAACATCGGCGAGCGGACCAATGTCACCGGCTCGGCCAAGTTCAAGAAACTGATCCTCGCCGGCGACTATGACGCCGCGGTCGCCGTCGCGCTCGACCAGGTCGAGGCCGGGGCGCAGATCATCGACGTCAACATGGACGAGGCGCTGCTCGACGGCGAACTCGCGATGGCGACCTACCTCAAACGCCTCGCCGCCGAACCCGACATTGCGCGCGTGCCGGTGATGATCGATTCGTCGAAATGGTCGGTCATCGAGGCCGGGCTCAAATGCGTCTCGGGCAAGCCGATCGTCAATTCGATCAGCCTCAAGGAAGGCGAAGGAGCCTTTCTCACCGTCGCGGCCAAGGTCCGCGCCTACGGCGCTGCGGTCGTGGTCATGGCGTTCGACGAGACCGGGCAAGCCGACACCCAAGCCCGCAAGGTCGAGATCTGCGGCCGCGCCTACGACCTCCTCGTGGCGAACAACTTCCCCCCCGAGGACATCATCTTCGACCCTAACATCTTCGCCATCGCCACCGGCATCGACGAGCATCGCCGCTACGCGATCGACTTCATCGAGGCGTGCCGCGAGATCAGGGCGCGCTGCCCGCACGTCCATATCTCGGGCGGGCTTTCGAAC
>CAXSCF010000102.1:0-5544 GCA_964235815.1 uncultured Sphingomicrobium sp. | reverse complement strand
GCCTGACCCCGCCGCGGGCGAGCGGGGGGCGGGGGACTCACTCCAACGACGAAGCGAGCCCCGCGCAGGCCCCCACCCCCACCCCCGAACAAGCCGAAGCCGGCATGGCCGAAATGAGCCAACGCTACCTCGAAGGCGGTCGCGAACTCTATATCGGCGCGGGCGGCCGTGAGCACGACTGAGCCTCCGGGCGCCCCCGCCGCCGGCCCCGCTGCTCCCGCCACCGCCGCCGCCGAGATCGACGCGATCATCGCCGCGCTCGGCGACTGGCGCGGCACCACCCTCGCCCGCGTCCGCGCCCTCATCCGCGCCGCCGATCCCGCCGTCGTCGAAGCCGTCAAGTGGCGCAAACCCACCAACCCCGCCGGCGTCCCCTGCTGGTCGCACGCCGGCCTCATCTGCACCGGGGAGACCTACCGCGACAAGGTCAAGCTGACCTTCGCGCGCGGGGCCGCTCTCCCCGATCCGTCAAGCCTCTTCAACGCCAGCCTAACCGCCGGCACCCGCCGCGCCCTCGACCTCCGCGAAGGGGACCCCCTCGACGATCAGGCCTTCAAGGCGCTGATCAAGGCGGCGGTGGCGGCGAATGGGGGGTGACGGGGGTCACCACGACTTATCGACACCGACACTTCCCCTCCCAAATAGGAAGCCGTCCACCAAATCCCTCTCTCCCCTTGGAAGAAGGCGACTCGCGCAAGGCGGCGATAGGCAAGCACCTTCTGCCGGGCCGGCTGGCCGCACCTGCTCGGCCACCGCGGCCTCCCCCGCCAGACCGGCGACAGCGCGCACCAAAAAGCCGTCGGCTATCGACGAAACCCCTGCCCCCGACTTAACCCCCGTCGTCGTCTCCCACCGCCACCTTAACTAGAGCACCGACAATCGGTACGCCTTCATCGCCGCGCTCGCCGCCACCGCGTGCGTCGCCGAGGCGTGCGCCGCGGTCGGCAGGTCGGCGTCGAGCGCCTCCACCTTGCGCGCGCACCCCGACGCGTCGATCTTTCGCCGGACGTGGGACGTCGCGATCGATCACGGCCCGCCGCGACCCGCCCGAGTTCGACGGAGCGGGCGATGCGCTCGGCGAAGATGGCACTTTGTGCGTCGAAAGCGAGAGGATGCGCGATGGCATGCGACACTGCCGGGGCTTCGGTCGCGGCGCGGTGCCGGGCGCAGCGTGGCGCAACTTTCGTAACAGATCGGACGGAGCCGCTCGTCCCCTCGCGCGTTGCCCCCCCATGATCCGAAAGCTCAAATCGGGCCAGTATCGCCTTTATTCGCGCAAAAAGGGCGATGACGGCAAGCGCAAGAACCTTGGCACCTTCGACACGCGCTCGGGCGCCGAACAACATGAGCGCGAAGTCCAGGCCTTCAAGCACGGCTAACGAGACAATGACCGACAACACCAAATGGTCGCAGGACGTGACCGACCACAGCGATGCGCTCGACCTTGAAAAGGACCTGTTCACGCAGTCCGATCCGACGAAGATTGCCGCCTCGCTCAAGCGCTCGGCAGAGCACAGCCACCGCCGCAAGGGCTCTCCTTTGCAATCGGCGATGTCGATGCTGACGTTCTACATCAACCGCGCGGGCCACGACCTCGACCCCAAGCAAAAGCGCGTCCTGGAGGATGCAAAGGACGAGCTCCGCGCCTTGTTCGACAAGGAATAGCGAGCAGCGCGTCTGCCCGGCTTTCAGCGCCTCAGCCGCACCAGCGCCTCGTCCAGTGCCTGCAAAAACCGCGATCGGTCCGCCTTGACGAACGGCGCCGGGCCTCCGACGACATCGCCCCCGACGCGCAAATCGGCCATGATCGCCCGGGTCGCGACTGCTCCGCCGATGCTCGCCGCGGTAAACGGCCGGCCATTGTTGGCGATGACCATCGCTCCCGCCTTGAGGCAGCGGTCGGCGAGCAAGATGTCGGCGGTGATCACGATGTCGGTCGGGCGCGCCGTCTCGGCAATCCAATCGTCCGCCGCGTCGAACGCGTCGCTCACCACGACCCGCTTGATCAGCGGATGATCGGGAATGCGGATGCGGGCGTTGCTGACCAGCGTCACCGCGACCTCGCGGCGAAGCGCGACCTTGTACACCTCGTCCTTGACCGGGCAGGCGTCGCCATCGACCAGAATGCGCGGTGGGCTCGCCAGGGCGGTCGCCGCCGGGCTCACCGCTTCGCGCTCGCCGGCGCCGGAAGGTCTTGGCTCGGCCGCAATAGGTCGCCGATCAACGCTTCATATTGTCGAGGCCGCGCACCACGCCGTCCTTGGTCGACGGATTGGCGGCGATCGTCTTCACCTTTTCCTTCTTGGGTTTGCGCGTTTCCTTGCTCTTCTTCTGCTGTCCCTTGGCCATGACGCGTCCTTCGGCGGGCGAGATGCCCGGTTCCAGCCTACCAACCCCGCGGCGGCCCCGCCACGCTTATTCGTCAGCCTTTGGCGTGGAGCGCGCGCGCCGCGGCCAGCGTCTTGGCGACATGGTCCTTATAATCGAGGTCGGAATGGACCATCACGATCCGTCCGTCGCGGGCAATCACGTAGCTGGTGCGATTGGTCATCGTGACCACGGGCAATCTGACGTCGAAGGCGCGCATGATCGCCGGGGTCGCGGTGGCGACGGGAAACTTGCCACGACAATGTTCGACCGAAAAGCGCTTGAGCGTCGCAAGATCGTCGGCCGACATCCCGATCACCCGCGCGCCGGCAGCGACGAACTGGTCGTTGGCATCGGAAAAGGCATGCGCCTCGAGCGTGCAGCCCGACGTGAACGCCTTGGGGTAGAAATAGAGCACCACCGGGCCATGCCGCAGCTGCTCGGCGAGGTGGAGCTTGAATTCCTTGCCGTTCAGCGCGCCGATGGTGTTGAAATCGGGCGCAATGCGGCCGACCGGCAGTGCGGCGCGCGTCGGCCCCGGGATCGTCATGCTCGCCACGGTCATCACCGACCCCAACATCATCGCCAATATCATCGTGCGCCGCATCGTTCGTCTCCTTCGCGCTCACGCTATGCGCTTGTCGGCTGCTGCGCTAGCCACGAAACCACGCCGCTCCCGATGAGTTGAACCTGCAGGCCGTCGAAGGAACATGACCATGTTGGAACATCTGCCGCGCTGGTTGGGTCAGGCGCTGGTCCACGTCCGTGCCGGCGGCGATCGGGTCGCAGTCGCGGGGCTCCACCCCGGCCAATGTATCGACATGAACCTCGGCAGCGCGGCTTTCGCCAACGGCGCCCGCATCCCCATACGCTTCACCGCCGATGGCGAGGGCGTGTCGCCGCCGCTTCATTGGGGCCCGCTTCCCGAGGGGACGAAGGCACTCGCGCTGCTGGTCGAAGACGCCGATTCGCCATCGCCCAACCCGATCGTCCATGCCTTGGTCCATGATCTCGATCTGACCACCAACAGCTTGGCCGAGGGTGCGATCGGCAAGCACGGCGATGAGGCCCCGGGCGGCGACACTGCCGAGACCGGACGCAATTCCTATCTCCGTCGGCGCTGGCTTGCGCTTGACCCGCCGCCAGGCCACGGCGAGCATCATTACGTGTTTCAACTGTTCGCGTTGTCGGCACTTCCGCGGCTGGAACGGGCTGCGGGCCGATCGGCGCTGCTCGAGGAACTCGACGGCCGCGTGATCGGCGTCGGCGTTCTCACCGGGACGTATTCCCGCGATGATCCGGCGGCGCTCGGCGCGGAACGGGACCCCGCCGAGGATCCGGTCGAAGCCGGAGCGCAAGGCGTGGCGAGGTCGTTCCTTAACGGGTCGCCGAACCGATGATCCACACTGCCGACATCGCGACGACGATCAGGATCAGCGACACCACCAGCACGACGCGGACACCTTGTGATTTGACGCCGGCACTCGATTCGGTCTCGTTCAAGTGAATTTCGTCGCCGTCGCGGTCCATCATGCTGTCCTTTGTGTCGCTCGCGTTTCGATGTTCATACTCCATTGCTCGCTTGGGGAACAGCATTTGCTTAGCGGTCTTCGGTCGCAAGCCAGCCGGTCAGGAGGTAAAGCAGGATTGCGACCGGGCCGGTGACGAAGGTGGCCACGATGACCGCGAGGCGCACGGCGAGGACATCGACCTTTAGCCAGTCGGCAAGGCCCGCGCATACGCCCATGACCTTGGCCCGCGACGGATCGAGCAAAAAACGTCCGTTCATGTTCATACTCCGATGAGAGATAGAGTTAGACGATGGGAAACGGGCCGACGGCGGCGCTGACGAACAGCAGGGCGGTCAGGAAAGCGCCGGCGAGGCTGACGGCGATCTGGCGCGGGTCGGTGGTGATGAACATTGGTGATCTCCCTTTGGGCACCCCGGAATGGGGCTCGACCTCATATTGCAGGGAACGTGCCAATTGGATTTTCTCGTTATAAAACAGCATCTGCACGAAATGGTTGGGATTTCCCGCCACGAAATAGTGGGAAATATTGCTAACTGATTGTGGATAAGCCAACCACCATTGGGATGGAATCCTTGCCAAAGTCGGAACTTCTGGCGGCTGGCCACCCGACGGTTGAGCGGAGGCCATATCAATCCGGTCGCGGCCGCATTGCGGGTGATCAATCTCCAGGGGCTGCGGTACCGGGCTTCTCAAGCCGGTTTGGGCGCTATCGAATTCTCGTTGTCACCCAATTCTAGTGGGCCACCGGTTCCATCGCGGCGATGGACCTGCTGTCAGCCTTGGCGCGCGCGGAGCGGAAGCACATCCATGCGCTTGTCCGAAGGCGCGAGCCGATCGGCCGAGGTCCGGCTGGGCGCAAGACGGCATTCGGCGACAATCGTCGGATAATCGAATTCGGTGCTCGCTTCGAGGGCGGCGTTGGTGGCGGCGGCGCACGACGCCCGGCTTTCGTACCGGGCCGGCATCGTCGCGACGGGAGTGCATTCGGCCGAGCCGTCGGCACAACCAAGGATCGCGATCAAGAAGATACCAACTGCCATTGCCAAACTCCCCGCTTCGATCAGCGCCTTGTCCGTTAAACCAGCGGAAATTGAGTTTGGTTCCAATCGCTTCGTCTGGTCGAATTGCGGATTGCGGCCCGGCACCTTACCTCAAGCGCAATGAGAGATGCCGCGCCCATCCAACAGTTGCCCGCGGACAAGCCCAAAGGCAGCTTCGCCGTGTTGTGGCGGTTCCTGCCGATGCTGTGGCCGAAGGGCGAGCCCGAACTGCGATTGAGGGTCGTCGTCGCGTTGGTCCTGGTCTTGGCGGGGAAGGCGATCGTCCTGCTGATGCCGTTTGCGTACAAGGCGGTGGTCGATGCGATGAGCGGCCCGCGCCAGGCGTGGGGAGCGGCGGCAATCATGGTGTTCGCTTATGTCGCGGCGCGCTTCGGGGGTGTGCTGACCGACAATCTGCGCAACGCCGTGTTCGAAAAGGTCGGCCAGTCGGCAGCGCGGCGGTTGTCGGCGCGCGTGTTTCGCCACATTCACTCGCTGAGCCTGCGTTTCCACCTCGAGCGGCGCACGGGCAGCCTGAACAATATCGTCGAACGCGGCACCAAGAGCATCGACATGATGCTCTACTTCCTGCTGTTCAACATCGC
>CAXSCF010000101.1:0-5994 GCA_964235815.1 uncultured Sphingomicrobium sp. | reverse complement strand
CACGGTTCGATCCGGAAATGACCGCGGCGGTGCAGAATGACGTAAAGGATGACGCGCGCCGCCGACTTGGCGTCTGATTGGCTAATGGTGAATGGCGGCAGCGCGGTCGCGACCGAGAGGATAAGAGCAGATGGCAAACAAGAACTTCCTGCGACTGGGCACTCAACGTGGCCCGGCGCGCCGCTGGTGGCAAGCCGGACTGTTGCTCAGTGCCGCGACCGCCGCTTGCGGACAAGGAGCGACCCGAACGGCACCAACGAGCACAACGCCGTTCACGGTCCACGAGGTGGCGAAATTCTCTTCGCCGTGGGCGATGGCGTTTCTTCCTGAGCGGGGCGGGCTTGCCCTCCTGACCGAAAAGGAAGGCAAATTGTGGTTGATCGCCACCGCGACCGGCCGGCGGCAGGCGGTAGCGGGGGTGCCGTCGATCAAAGGCGGCGGGCAGGGTGGGCTGCTCGACGTCGCCGTCTCGCCGACCTTTGCCGTCGATCACTTACTCTATTTGACCTATTCGGCGCCCTCGGCCAAGGGCGGCAGCGGCCTCGCCTTGACGCGCGCGACCTTGGTCGAGGGCGCGGCGGCGCGGCTCGACCGGTCAGAGGTCATCTGGCGCGACCCGGCGGGGGGCCAAGGCGGGCAGTTCGGCGCGATCGTGGTGTTCGCCCCCGACGGCAAGTCGCTGTTCCTGAGCACGGGCGAGCGCCAGCGCTTCACCCCGGCGCAGGATCCGGGCCAGCCGCTCGGCAAGATCCTTCATCTGACGCTCGACGGCCAGCCCGCGCCGGGCAATCCGGCGGCGGGCAGGGCGGGACCGGGGCAGGTCACGATCACTGATCCGCCGGCCAACACCGCCGCCGCCGCCAACACCGCGGGGCGGACGGTGCGCTGGCCGGGGGCCAATCGCACCCCCGCCGAAACGTGGAGCACGGGTCACCGCAATCCCTATGGCCTGGCGTTCGACGCGGCGGGCCGTCTGTGGGAAACCGAGATGGGGCCGAAGGGTGGGGACGAGCTCAACCTCATCGTCGCAGGCCGCAACTATGGCTGGCCGCGCGCCTCCGACGGCACCAATTACGACGGGATCGACATTCCCGATCATCGGTCCGGCGACGGCTTTGAAGCACCCAAGGTTTTCTGGAATCCGTCGATCTCGCCCGGCGGCTTGTTGATCTATTCGGGGTCGAAGTTCCCGCAGTGGCGCGGCGACGCGTTGATCCCCGCACTGTCGGGCGAAGCGCTGATTCGCGTCGATCTCGACGGCGAGCGGGCGACCAAGGCCGATCAATGGCCGATGGGCGCGCGGATCCGCGGGGTCGCGCAGGGTCCCGACGGCAGCGTGTTCCTGCTCGAAGACAAAGGGCGGCTGCTGCGGCTCGATCCGGCGCAATGACCGTCGCGCTCGTCACCGGGGGCGAATCGGGGATTGGCGCCGCCGCCGCGCTGCGCCTCGCCGTCGCCGGGTCCGATGTCGCGATCGGCTATCACAGCGATCGGGCGGCGGCCGACGCGGTCCTTGCCAAGGTCGTGGCGGCGGGGCGGCGCGGGGTCGCGGTCCGCTGCGATGTCGGCGCCGAAGCCGATGTCGAAACCTTGTTCGCAACCGCCGAGGCCGAGCTCGGGACCGTCGAATGGCTGGTCAATTCGGCCGGGGTCAATATGAGCGGGGTAATGGTCGGGGACATGGCGCTGAGCCTGTTCGAGCGCACCGTGCGGACCGACCTGACCGGGCCGTTCCTGACCTGCCGCCGGTTCGTGCGTGGGCTGGGCAGCGCGGGGCGCGGGCGGATCGTCAACATCTCGTCGATCCACGAGCGCGCGCCGCGCCCCGGCGGGGTCGATTATGACTCTGCCAAGGGAGGCCTTGCGCAGCTCACCACGACGCTCGCGCTCGAGCTCGCGCCGCGCGGGATCGCGGTCAATGGGATTGCGCCGGGGATGATCCTAACGCCGATGAACCAGTCGGCGATCGACCATCCCGCCGAACTTGCCGCCAAGGCCGCCGCCATCCCGTGGGGTCGCGCCGGTCGCCCCGACGAGGTTGCCGATTTAATCGCTTATTTGCTGTCCCCCGCGGCCGATTATATCACCGGGACGACGGTCACGATCGACGGCGCCTTGTCGTTGACCGTCGCGCTGGGGGCTTGAAGATGGTCGATTATGTCGTCGAAGGGCTGGCCCCGGTCACGCTGACCGGCGACGAGCCGCTGAAGTCGATGGACTGGATGAGCCCGTTCGTGTGGCAGGACGGCGCAGCGCTGGCGATGATGATGCGCGGGGTGCCCAACCCGCTCGGACCCGACGATCCGACCGGGGTGATCTTTCGCGGCCAGTCGCGCGACGGGCTGACGTTCGTGATGGACCCGCGCCCGTCGATCGAACCCGGGCCCAACCCGGTCGACGGCGGCGGGGTCGAGGATCCGACGGTGCAGGTCACCAGCGACGGCATCGTCGTGTTCTACACCGGGGTCGAACTCGGCCGCCGGCAAGGCGCGCTGCTTGCCGCGAGCGGACCCGATGCCGAACGCCTGTCGAAGCGCAGCGTGCTGCTCAAGGCACCCGAGGGACAGGGCAATATCAAGGAAGCGACGCTGGCCCAGGCGCGCGACGGCAGCTGGCGACTATTCTATGAGTTTGCGCGGGACAATGCGTCGCGCATCGGCGTCGCGCATGCGGCGGCGGTCGGCGATCCCTGGACCCCGGTCGCCGAGCCCGTCCCGATACGCGAGGGGGCGTGGGACAATTGGCATTTGTCGACGGGGCCGATCGTCATGCTGCCCGGGCGCGACCCGGTAATGTTCTACAATGGCGCGACCCACGACGCGCGGTGGCGGATTGGCTGGGTCAGCTTCGACCCCGATTTCAGCCGCGTCACCGACCGCTGCATCGAACCGCTGCTGGTCCCGCCGCCGGCCGAGGATCGCTTCGCCACCGACATCGCCTTCGCCGCCTCGGCGATCGTCACCGGCGACAATTGCCTCAACCTTTATTATTCGCTCGAGGACCGCCTGCTCAGCCGCGCCTCGATCAAGGTGTATGGCTGACTGCAAAAATCACGAGTGTCGCCGGTATCTGAACTGATGGGGCATGCGGCTTTCGCGGCGGGCCTTGGCGGCGTAGCGGGTTTCGATCCAGCCGCCGGGGTAGTCGAGCCAGTCGCGCGGACCCTCGACCATCCACTCATACTGGTGGCGGTGGCGCTGCATCACCATCAGCGCGTGGTTCAGATAGACTGGATGGTCGGTCGCCATGCGGAACTCGCCGCCGGGTTTGAGCTTGGCGGCGATGAGGTCGAGCGGGCCGTCGTTCATCATCCGGCGCTTGGCGTGGCGGGTCTTGGGCCACGGGTCGGGATGGAGCAGATAAACGAACGACAGCGCGCCATCGGGAATGCGGCGCAGTACGTCGAGCGCATCGCCGGTGTCGAGCCGGACGTTGGCGAGGCTCTGGTCGCGGACATGGGTCAGCATCGTCGCCACGCCGTTAATGAACGGCTCGCAGCCGACGAAGCCATGATCGGGCAACAGGTCGGCGCGAAACGCAAGATGCTCGCCCGAGCCGAAGCCGATTTCGAGATGGAGCGGGCGCGCATCGCCGAATAATCGCTCGGCGCTGATCTCGCCTTCGGCGGGGACCGCGATCTGCGGCAATAATGTATCGATCAGTGCGGCTTGCTGGACGCGCAACTTGTGCCCGGTCGAGCGGCCGTAGAGGCGATTGATGGTGGCGGGGTCGGGCGCGGTCATGGCCAGCGCCGCTACCGCCAGACGCGCGCCACGGCAATTGCGGCGACGATATTTCCGGGCCGGGGATACCGCCGCGTCGCGGCTCGTTGGCCCCGCAACCCCCCGAAGCGCGGAGCATAGTTCATGGCCAAGACCCCGACCTCGACCCCAATTACCACCACGACCGGCAACGGCGGCGAGACGCACCAGTCGGGGGGCGGGCTGACCACTAACCACGGCGTCCCCATCAGCGACAATCAGAACAGCCTCAAGGCCGGCGCGCGCGGGCCGACGCTGCTCGAGGACTTCGTGCTGCGCGAGAAGATCTTCCACTTCGACCATGAGCGCATCCCCGAGCGGATCGTCCACGCCCGCGGCTCGGGCGCGCACGGGGTGTTCGAGGCGCTCGAGGATATTTCCGACCTCACCAAGGCGGCGGTGTTCAAAAAGGGCGAGAAGACCGAAACCTTTGTCCGCTTCTCGACCGTCGCCGGAGGCGCCGGATCGGTCGACACTCCGCGAGACGTGCGCGGCTTCGCGGTCAAATTCTACACGCCCCAGGGCAATTGGGATCTCGTCGGCAACAACATTCCGGTGTTCTTCATTCAGGACGCGATCAAATTCCCCGACCTCATCCATTCGGTCAAGATGGAGGCCGACAAGGGCTATCCGCAGGCGGCCTCGGCGCATGACACCTTCTGGGATTTCATCAGCCTGATGCCCGAATCGACCCACATGATCATGTGGGCGATGAGCGATCGCGGCATTCCGCGCAGCTTGCGGATGATCGAGGGGTTTGGCGTCCACACCTTCCGCCTCGTCAACGAGGCCGGCGCGTCGAGTTTCGTCAAGTTCCACTGGAAGCCGGTGCTCGGGCTGCAATCGACGTGCTGGGACGAAGCGGTCAAGATCACCGGCGCCGACCCCGATTATCACCGGCGCGATCTGTACGAGGCGATCGATGCGGGCAATTTCCCGTCGTGGGATCTCGGCATCCAGGTGTTCGACGAGGCATTCGCCGCCGCGCAGCCGTATGACGTGCTCGACGCGACCAAGCTGATCCCCGAGGAAGTGCTGCCGGTGCGGATCATCGGGCGCATGACCTTGAACCGCAACGTCGACAATTTCTTCGCCGAGACCGAGCAGGCGGCGTTCCTGCCGACGAATGTCCCGCCGGGGATCGATTTTTCCAACGATCCTTTGCTTCAGGGGCGATTGTTCTCCTACCTCGACACGCAGAAATCGCGGCTCGGCACGACCAATTTTCACCAAATCCCGATCAATGCCCCTAAATGTCCGTTCGGCAACATGCAGCGCGATGGGATGATGCAGACGATGGTCCCCACGGGCCGCGCCAATTACGAGCCCAATTCGCTGGGGGACAATGGCGAGGATGGCGGCCCGCGCGAGAGCGACCAGGGGTTCCGCACCCTCGTCACCAACGACGAGCGCAATGACGGCAGCGAAAAATTGCGTGTCCGCAGCGACACCTTCGCCGATCATTACAGCCAGGCGCGGTTGTTCTTCCGCTCGCAGACCGAGATCGAGCAGGCGCATCTCGCCTCGGCGATCGTGTTCGAACTGTCCAAGGTCATGATCCCGGCGATCCGCACGCGGATGCTGGGCAATTTGCGCAACGTCGACGAGGATCTGGCCAAGCGCGTAGCCGCCGGCCTGGCCATGCCGCTGCCCGCCGCGAATAAGGCGGCCAAGGCGCCGATCGACATGCCGTCGAGCGACGCTTTGTCGATCGTCAAGCATGGCGACGTGCCGATGAAGGGCCGCAAGGTCGCGATCCTCTTCGCCGAAGGATCGGACAAGGCGGCGATCGACGCGCTCAAGCACGGCATCGAGGCTGGCGGCGGGACCGCGTTCCTCGTCGCGCCCAAGATTGGCGAGCTTGCCGTCAAGGGCGGCAAGCTGACCGCCAACGGCCAGCTCGCCGGCTCGCCCTCGGTGCTGTTCGACGCGGTCGCCTGCGCGATCATGCCCGACCAGGCCAGATTGCTCGCCAACGACGGCGCCGCGCTGGGCTGGTTCATGGACGCGTTCGGCCATTGCAAGACGATCGGCTACTGCCCCGCGACCAAGGAGTTCATCCTCGACAAGCTCGGCATCGTCCCCGACGCCGCGGTAATTCCCAACGAGCAATTCCTCGCCATCGCCCCCAAACGCCACTGGGAGCGCGAACCCAAGGTGCGGATGCTGGCGTGATCGGCGCATGACGACGAAAAAGAGACATCAGCGGCCCGCCGCGCCGCGTTCGAGACGG
>CAXSCF010000100.1:0-6546 GCA_964235815.1 uncultured Sphingomicrobium sp. | reverse complement strand
GGAGAGGATTTCTTCTCCCTCTCCCCTTCAGGGGAGAGGGCCGGGGAGAGGGGGAGTGCAGGCGGGGGGGCAAACTCCCCCTCTCCTTCCGCGGCTGCGCCGCTCCCTCCTCTCCCCTGAAGGGGAGAGGATTCCGGCCACCCCAGCGTCGCGAAGGGCCACAAAGCCGAGCTGAACCAGGTGTCGAGGACGTCTTCGTCTTGGCGCAGCGTCACGCCCTCCCCGGCTTGCGCTTGCGCGGCCTCAATCGTTTCCGCGACGTAAATATTGCCGGCATCGTCGAACCATGCCGGGATGCGGTGGCCCCACCACAGTTGGCGGCTGACGCACCACGGCTGGATGGTGTCGAGCCAGTTGTACCAGGTCTTGGCCCAGGTCGCAGGGACGATCTTGATGGCGCCGCTGCGGGTCGCTTCGATGACCGGTTTGACCAGCGTCGCGGCGTCGACGTACCATTGGTCGGTCAGCCACGGTTCGATGACGACGAGCGAGCGGTCGCCGTAAGGGGTGGCGATGGTGCGGTCCTCGACCTTGACCAAAGCCCCCGCGGCGTCGAGCAGATCGACGACTTGCTGGCGCGCTTCGAAGCGGTCGAGGCCAAGCAACTCGGCAGGGATCAGGTTGTCGGCGGTTTGCGCAATCTTGCCGGCGGCGTCGAGCATGTTGAGCATGTCGCCAGGATTGAACCCTGCCCTCTTGCCGACCTCATAATCGTTGAAGTCGTGGCCGGGGGTGATCTTGACCGCGCCCGAGCCCAGTTCGGGGTCGGCATGCTCGTCGGCGATGATGTCGATCTCGCGCCCGGTGATCGGGAGCTTGATTTTCTGCCCGACCAGCGCGGTGTAGCGCGCGTCGTCGGGGTGGACCGCGACGGCCATGTCGGCGAGCATCGTTTCGGGGCGCGTGGTGGCGACTTCGATGTGGCCCGAGCCGTCGGCGAGGGGGTAGCGCAGGGTCCAGAACTTGCCCGCGACGTCGCGCGTCTCGACCTCGAGGTCGCTGATCGCGGTCTGGAAGTGGGGGTCCCAATTGACCAGGCGCTTGTCGCGGTAGAGCAGACCGCGCTTGTGGAGTTCGACGAACACGTGAGTGACGGCTTTCGAGAAGCCTTCGTCCATGGTGAAGCGCTCGTTCGACCAGTCGCAGCTCGCGCCCAAGCGGCGGAGCTGCTGGGTGATCTGGCCGCCGCTTGTCCGCTTCCATTCCCACACCTTGTCGACGAACGTCTCGCGGCCGAGGTCGGTGCGCTTGAGTTGCTGGGCGTCGAGCTGGCGTTCGACGACCATTTGCGTCGCGATCCCGGCATGGTCGGTGCCGACCACCCACAATGCGTCCTTGCCCTGGAGGCGGGCGTGACGGACGAGGATGTCCTGGAGCGTATTGTCGAGCGCGTGGCCGATATGGAGGCTGCCGGTGATGTTGGGCGGCGGCATGACGATCGTGAATGGGACGGCGTCTTCGCGCACCGGGCGAAACAGGCCCTGGCTTTCCCAATGCGCATACCAGCGCGCTTCGATGGCGGCGGGGTCGAAGGTCTTGGCGAGTTCGGTCATGAAGCGCGGTTAGCGGGCTGCGTTCAACCATACAACCGTCACCCCGGGCTTGACCCGGGGCCTGCCTGCCCTCGAAGCACCAAAGAAGAAGGCAGGCCCCGGGTCAAGCCCGGGGTGACGCCCTATTGCGTCCCCGTCCGCGGCCCCATCCAGCGGTTCATCCACCCGAACACTTCGCCATACCACTGGATCGAATTCTGCGGCTTGAGCACCCAGTGGTTCTCGTCGGGGAAGGTCAGCAGCTTGGAGGGGACGCCGCGGCGCTGGAGCGCGGTGAAGGCGGCGAGGCCCTGCGTATACGGGATGCGGAAGTCCTTTTCGCTGGTGATCACCAGCTGCGGGGTTTTCCAGTTGGCGACGTAATTGACCGGGTTCCATCGCTCGAACGCCTTGGGATCCTCATAATAGGTCTTGCCGCCATGCTCCCATTCGTCGAACCACAATTCCTCGGTTTCATAGGCCATGGCGCGGGCGTCGAACACGCCGTCGTGCTGGACGATGCACTTGAAGCGGTCGGGCCACTGGCCTTCGATCCAGTTCATCATATAGCCGCCGTAGCTGGCGCCGAGCGCGCAGGCGTTGTTCGCGTCGAGCTGCGCGTCGCGCGCGGTGGCGAAGGCGAGGCCCTTCTTGAGATCCTCGAGCGGCCAGCCGCCCCAATTGTTGCGGATCGCGTCGGTGAAGCCCTGGCCGTAGCCCGTCGAGCCGTGGAAATCGACGCTCACCACGGCATACCCCGGCGCGGTGAACAGGCGCGGATTCCAGCGGTACGACCAGCCATTGCCGAAGCTGCCCTGCGGCCCGCCGTGGACGACGAAGGCGATCGGCAATTTGGCCTGAGCCGCGGTGCGTGGCCCGGTCGGCTTCATCTTCATGCCCCACACGGTGTCGCCATTGGCGCCCTTGAAGCTGAATTTTTCGAAGCTGACCGGATCGAGCTGGGCAAGCAGGTCGCGGTTGACCTGGGTCAGCTGGCTAAGACGCCCCGCGCGATCGACGCGAAACAGATCGTCGGGCGCCATGACGCTGTTCTGGGTGAAAATCACGCTGCCGTCACGCAGCGGAGTGACGTTGCCGGCGTGGCCGCTGGTGGTCAGGCGCGTGACTGCGCCCGAGGCGAGGTCGACCCGCCAAATCGGAGTTTCCATGACGTCTTCGGCGGTGACCAGGATCGATTTGCCGTCGTGAGCCCAGGCGATCGAACTTACCGAGCGATCCCACTTGGCGGTGACCGCGCGAAGCTCATCGCGGCCCAGATCGCGGATCATCAATACTTGGCGATCGGCTTCATAGCTCGCCCGCCCCATTGACACGTAGGCAAGCTGAAGCCCGTCGGGCGACAACGTCGGCAGCGTGTCGGTTCCGCCATTCGAAGCGGTCCAGTTGCTCGGTGCAGCGCTGCCGTCGGTCGGGGCGCCGAAGATGTCGAGGTTGGTCGAGGTTGATTCGATCCGCCCCGCTTCGCGCAAGGCGAAATAGACCTTTTGCCCATCCGGGGAAAGCGCGATTTCCTCGCCCCCGCCGAACGGCTTCGACGGCGTATCGCCGACGAGGGTCCCAGTGACGCGCTTTTCCGTGCCGAGCTTTCCGCCGACGACCGAAAAGGCATAGAGCCGCGACCTGGTGCCGGGCTCGGCCCACGTGTCCCAGTGGCGGACGAACAACTGATCGAACACGCGGCCCGTGCCCTTGGGCTGGGGAGCAAAGGTGGTGGAAGCGCAGGCCAGGTCGGGGCAATCGCGGGTGTCGGCCCAGACCAGCACGCGGCTGCCGTTGGCGCTGACCTTAAAACCCGAAATATCGGCGCCGAAGTCCGACATCTGGAGACCCTTGCCACCCGGCGTCATGCGGAACAATTGGTCGCATCCCCTGACCGCGGCGAGATACCAGATCGCGCCGTCGGCAGCGAATGTCGCATCATGCGCGTTGGCCAGCGCGGCAACCGGCTGCGGCATGGCGCCAGCGCGCGTCAGGTCGAGCATCATCAGCGGATTGCTGCGCTTGTTTCTGGGCAAGTCGGTGGTCGACAGCGTGAACAGGGCACGGCGCCCATCGGGCGAAATGCTGGGCGCGCCGAGGCGGTGCATCATGTGCATGTCGGTCGCGGTCATCGGCCGCGCCAGCGACGGGGTGGCGGCAATGAGGGAGGAGGCCGCGGCGGCGGCAAGGAGGTGCTTGATCATGACGCGGGCGTAGCAAGCCGTCCGCGGCGTGGCCAGTGCTAGAGCGACTTGCCGGTAATGCGGTTGATTTCGCGCTTGACCTGTTCGTCCACGACCTGCGGCAAATGGTCGTCGAGCCATTGCTTGAGGATCGGGCGAAGCATTTCGCGCACGACTTCCTCGAGCGGGTTGGCCGCGGGCGCGGGCGGGGGCGCGGCGGCGGCGACGCTGGCCAGTTCGGCGAGCCGCTGGCGGCTGGTATCGGCCATCGCCGCGGTCAGCAGCGGCGGACCGAGATCGATCGCGGGGGCAAGCCGTTGCTCGACCACCTCGTCGAGTTCGAGCACGTCGTCGTCGGCCGGCGGCGCGTCGCCCGCCACCCCCGGCGAGGACGGCGGAGCGGCGGCGCGGATCTCTTTCTCCTCGGCGATCACGCGCTTGATCGAGGCGAGGATGTCTTCCATCGAGGGTTCGCGCGCGGAGGCCATGCCGCCTCTATCGCCTATCGCTTCGCTGGAGTCACGCGCGGCGCGGGACTGGTCGCCGGCGCGGGATTGACCGCCGGCGTGGGGTTGGCCGCCGGCGCGGTGTTAGCCGCAGGCGCGCGACTGGCCGTCGGCGCGGGCATAGCCGTCGCTGGGGCCTCCTCTTCCGGAGTCACGGTCCGCGTCGCGACCGGTTCATGGCGTGGATCCTTGGCCCAGTCGTTCCAATTGCCAGCGACAGAACGATAATTGCCGAGCGGATCGTACAGCGGCCCGCCGTCGAGCCCGAGGTGGTCGGCCTGCGCCTGCCCCATCGCGTTGAGCAATTGAAAGCCCGCGACATAGGCATCGCGCCGCGCGGTGACGAGTAGCACCTGCGCGTTGAGCAATTCCTGTTCGGCGTTGAGCACGTCGAGGATGGTGCGGGTGCCGACGCTGTTTTCGGCCCGCGCGCCCTCCAGCGCCAGTTCATTGGCGGAGGTTGCGACCTGGTTCGAGGCGATCGCATTTTGCGCCGCTTGGTAGGTCGCGAACGCCGAGCGCGTCGTGGCGACGACCGCGCGTTCGGTGGCGATGCGCTGTTCGAGCGTCTGTCCTTCGAGCGCCTGGGCCTGGCGGATGCGCGCGGCGGGAAGACCACCCTGATACAGCGGAATCCGGCCCGACACGCCGATCGTCGTCGCGGTGCCCGACGCCGGACCGATCGAGGTCCCGCCGATGCTGTTCGAATAATCCCCCGACGCGACTCCCGATACGGTCGGCAGGCGGCTGGCGCGCGCGGTGCGCACATCGAGCCCGGCGGCATCGGCCTGGCGTGTGATGGCGATCAGGTCGGGGTTGCTGGCAAGTGCGATCTGGACCGCTTGATCGGCACCGCCGGGCAGCGGCGGGAGCGGCGGCGGCGGCTGCAGCGCGTCGGGACGGCGGCCGATGATGCGGCGATAATTTTCCTCGCTCGACGCAAGCCGGCCCTGGACCGTGGCGAGGTTGGAGCGGCCGAGCGACAGGCGCGCATCGGATTGAGCAACGTCGGTGCGGGTGATGTCGCCGATCTGGAACCGGTCGCGCGTCGCTTCGAGATTGGTGGTCAGCACGCGCACCTGATTGGCGTTGAGCTCGACGATCGCGCGGTCGCGGATGACGTCCATATAGGCCGCCACCGCCTCGGTGAAAATGTCGCCTTCGACCGCGCGCAACGTGGCGCGCCCGGCCTCGACACGGGTCCTGGCGGCGTTGATCTGATTGCGCACCGACCCGCCGTTGAAGATCGGGTAGCTGAAATCGACCCCGCCGGTGATATAGGGTCCCTTGCCTCCGCGCCGGAACACACCGGCCTGGGTCAAATCGCGATTGACCCCAAGCGTGGCACCGACCGTCGGTCGCCCCGCGGCGCGCGCGATGGCGACGTTGGCGTCGGTCGCTTCGAGCGACTGGCGCTGCGCCGTAAGCGACGGATTATTGCGGTAGGTCGATACCAGCGCTTCGCGCAGCGTGTCGGCCGAGGCGGTGCCGGCGAGCAGCGCCAGCGAAAGCGTGGCGATGAACAGGTGACGTGACAAGCGCGGCTCCAATTTGGTCAAAAGGTAAAGGCCCGCGGCCGATCGAACTGGGGCAGCGGGGCGACATCGGCGTTGACGATCGTGCGCAGTCCGAGCCGGCCGGCGACGGCACGGCCGACCACCAGGCGGCTGACCCCGCGTTCGCGCAGCGCGGTGCCGAGCCGGCCGCCCTCGACCAGCCGCTCGACCAAATCCTGGGGCACCGCCTCGACCGCGCCGTCGATCAGCACCAGGTCGACCGGATCGCCGGCATCGATCCCGGGTCCCTCGATCGCGGTGACCGAAAGGCCGATGCGGTCGAGCACGGCAGCGCTGTAGCCGCTCGCCGCGCCGACAATGAGCGCCCGCTCGCCGGGGCGCGGGCCAAGCTCGTCGAGCAAGCGGCCGAGCGCCGCCGGGGGCATCATCGAGCGCCCATCGTCAAACGCGATCGGGCGATCGAAATAAGCGAAAGCCCGCGCCGCCTCGGGGACGAAATCCTCACGCGGAACGGCGCCCATCGCCGCCAGCACGGCGGGATCGGTCACCGCCTCGGGGCGCAATTGGCGGTCGATCATGGCGCGGCGCGCGAGCGAGAAGTCCATCATTTCCTCTGCGAAAAGACTGTCATACGAGCATAGGACAGTCGGTTTCAAGTCGCGCTTTATCGCGCCGCGCGGGCATCGCCAAGCGCCCAGGCACGTCATTCGTCGAAAGTGCGCCTTGACAGCCCGCCCCCGCCTCCCCCAATGCCGCGCCACTTCGCGAGGCCCGATGGCGGAGTGGTTACGTAGGGGACTGCAAATCC
>CAXSCF010000099.1:0-6599 GCA_964235815.1 uncultured Sphingomicrobium sp. | reverse complement strand
GTGTGGAGCATGGCGTGGCCGGTGCGGTCGGCGGCGGCGCACGTGCGCAACGCGGGCGGGCCCTCGCCCATCTCCTGGGTCATGCCCCCGAACGCGCGCTGGTAGATCTTGCCCTCGTCGGTGCGGCTGAACGGCAACCCGGCATGTTCGAGTTCATAGACCGCGGCGGGCGCCTCGCGGCAGAGGTATTCGATCGCGTCCTGGTCGCCGAGCCAGTCGCTGCCCTTGACCGTGTCGTACATGTGCCACGTCCAATGGTCGGGACCCATGTTGCCAAGGCTGGCGGCGATCCCGCCCTGCGCCGCGACGGTATGGCTGCGGGTCGGGAAGACCTTGGTCACACAGGCTGTCTTGAGGCCCTTTTCGGCGGCGCCCATCGTCGCGCGCAGGCCCGATCCCCCGGCGCCGACGACGACGACGTCATAGACATGGTCGATGATCTTGTAGGCGGTCATGCGGCAACGGCTCCAAAGGCGATCTTGGCGAGCGCGAACAGGCTCAGCGCGGCGCCGGCGATGGCCGCCATCTTGAGGATGATCAGCGTCGCGACGCGATTGCCCTCTTGGTGGACATAATCGTCGACCACGACCTTCATCCCGTCGAGGCCATGCTTGAACGCGGCGATCACGAACAGCGCCATCGGGACCGCCGCGGCGGGCGCGCGCAGCCACTCGACCAACGTCGCGCGGTCGAGCGCGGGCAGCATCAGCAGCGAGAAGATCAGCCACAGCGACAAGAGCACCAGCGCGACGCTGAGGAAGCGCTCCTCGGTCCAATGTTCGCCGACATGCCCGGCGGGCCCCAGCCCGCGGACCTTGCCGAGCGGCGTCGCGCTCCGGCCCGTGCTCATCGACCCACTCCCATCAGGATGAACCAGGTCAGCGCGGTCGCGAACAAGGCCGCGGCGATCGTCATCACCGAGAACAAGCGATTGACCTTCAATTCATAGCCTGCCCCCATGTCGAGGAACAAATGGCGCATCCCCGAAAAGAAATGCTGCCAGAACGCCCACGTCAGCCCGACAAGCACCACCAGCCCGACCGGATGCGTCGCGACGGTGGTGAACTGGTCATAGGCCGGCGCCCCGCTCGCCAGCGCCAGCAGCCACCAGGCGAGCAGCGCCAGCCCGGCAATCGTCAGCGCGCTGCCGGTCACCCGGTGGAGGATCGAGACCAGCATGTGCGGGCCCCATTTCCAGATCGTCAAATGCGGCGACAAGGGTCGCGAAGTCGGTGCGGTCATGGGTCCTCGGGGGCGCGAAAGGAATGGCGCTGTCCACCTAGAAGCCCGCGCGCCGGGTGGCAAGAACGGCGCGACCACTAACTCGCCCTTAACCAGTCGCGCGCCATGACCCGGGTTCGGCATCACATGAAGTGGGACAGACGATGGCAAGCGTGGTTCAGGATACCAACGGCAATTACGACCTGGCCCGGGGTCTGAGGCTCTATGACGTGAGCGGCGACCTGCCCGAGCGCTGCCGCGCCTTGTGGGACATCATCCGCGACGACGGCCCCGAAATGGCGCGCGAATTCTGGCGCCGCTATGCCCAGTCCCCCGAAGTGGACGTGCCGATCGACCCCGCCAAGATCGAGACATTGAGCATCCGCATCCTGCCCTACTTCGCCAACAAGTTCGAACGGCTCGACCAGCCGCAATGGACGATGCAGGCGCGCGAATATGTCGAACGGGCGCTTCGCCACGGGCTGACCCTGTCGACCCTGCTCGCCGGCATGAGCGCCGAAACCGAAGCCGCGCTTGTCGCGGTGCGGCACAGAGTCCACGACGAAGCCGACCAGGTCCGCTTCGCCAAGACCTTGTCCGCCCTCCAGTCGATCGAGGCCGACGCCTTTATCCACCACGCCATTTCGATCACCCGCGCCGAAAGCGAACAGACGCAAGGCCGCCAGGCCGCCGACTTCAACCAGAAAGTGCTCGGCGTGGTGCTCAACTGCACCCGCGAAAGCGAACAATTGCGCGCCCAGGCCAGTGCCACCTCCTCCTCGGCGCGCGGGATGCTCGGCAAGACCAGCGAAGTCGCCGCCGCCGCCGAACAGTCCGCCATCGCCATGCGCGAGGCCGCGCAGACCGCCGCCGGGCTGATCCGCGCGATCGAGGATGCCCGCTGCGAAGTCGAGGTCGCGTCCGACGTCGCGCTTCGTGCCGGGGGGCAGGCCAGCGCCGCGGTCAAGGTCAGCCTCGCTTTGTCCAACCATGTCGAGGCGATCGAATCGATCCTCGGGCTGATCCGCGACATCGCCGGCCAGACCAATTTGCTCGCGCTCAACGCCACGATCGAGGCGGCGCGCGCCGGGGACGCCGGGCGCGGCTTCGCGGTCGTCGCGCAGGAAGTGAAATCGCTCGCCAGCCAGACCGCGCGGGCGACCGACGACATCACCGCCAAGATCACCGCGATCCAGCTCGCCACGCGCCAGACGGTGGAGGCCAACGATTCGATCTCGTCGACCGTCGAGGAAGTCCAGACCTCGGCCGACCGCATCCGCCAGGCGATGGAATTGCAGGCTCAGACGGTGACCATGATCACGGCGGCGGTCGACGAGACGGCATTGGCCGCCGATTCGATGAGCTCGACCATCGCCGCGATCCGCAGCGACACCGAAAATGTCGCGCGCGACATCGACGGGGTCGAACAGGGCTTCGATCGCTTCAGCCACCAGATCGCCGAATTCAAGACCACGACCAGCGATTTCGTCGCCAAATTCGCCGCCTGATCCTCCCCGGAACGATGAAGCAGGTCATTCTGCTTCATGGTGGCAGCGAAGCTGACGGAGGGGCGGCGCCGCGAGTACCGCATTCGGCAGCACGCTCGCAGCTCCCACAAGCGTCACCCCGGGCCTGACCCGGGGTCCACCTCCTCCCGCACCGCCCCCACAGGCAGGTGGACCCCGGGTCAAGCCCGGGGTGACGGTGAGGTGGGGCCCCCGGACAGGGTCGCAATAATCGCCCGCCTGCGCTAGTCGCACCCCCCATGAACATCCTCCTCACCGGCGCCAGCCGCGGCATCGGCGCCGCCACGCTCGACCACCTCCGCGCCGCCGGCCACGCCGTCGCCGGCCATTCGACCGCCGGCGCAGGCCCCCTCATCGCCGCCGATTTCACCGACCCCGCCGCCCCGCGCGCGCTGTGGCAGGCCGCGCTCGCCGAGCTCGGCACGATCGACGTCCTGATCAACAACGCCGGAGTATTCGAGGCGATCGCCGACGACGCCCCCGACCCCGAATGGCACGCCGCGTGGTCGCGCACCCTGACCATCAATCTGCAAGCCAGCGCCGACCTCTGCCGCCTCGCCCTCGCCCATTTCCGCACCACCAATGGCGGCCGCATCGTCAACGTCGCCAGCCGCGCCGCCTACCGCGGCGACAGCCCGAGCCACTGGCACTACGCCGCCTCGAAGGCCGGGATGATCGCCATGACCAAGAGCATCGCGCGCGGTTACGCGCGCGAAAACATCCTCGCCTTCGCGGTCTGCCCCGGCTTCACCATGACCGGCATGGCCGAAGACTATCTTGGCTCGCGCGGCGGCGCCAAACTGCTCGCCGACATCCCGCTCGGGCGGGTCGCCGACGCCACCGAAATCGCCGAGACGATCCGCTGGCTCGCGATCGACGCCCCGCCGAGCGCGACCGGTGCGGTGATCGACGTCAACGGCGCGAGCTTCGTGCGATGAGCTGGCGCGTCACGCTCCGCGCCACCCGCGCCGAGGCGGAAGCGCTGCCCGAGGGCGAGGATCTGTTCCCGTTCGCCGAGGCGCCCCCGGTGATCGTCGCCGACGAGCCCGACCCGGCCCAGCCCGACGACTGGCGCATCCACGCTTATTTCGCCGAACAGCCGTCGGACGACGATTTGGCGGCGCTCGTCACGCTCGCTCCCGCCTCCGACCTCGAGATCGACCATCTCGGCGAGGATGATTGGGTGACGATGAGCCAGGCCGGGCTCGAGCCGATCCGCGCCGGACGCTTCTTTGTCCACACCCCGATGCACCGCGATCGAATTCCGGCCGGCGTGACCGCCTATGAGATCGGCGCCGGGCTTGCCTTCGGCACCGGGCATCACGCCACGACCGCCGGGTGCCTCGCGGCGCTCGACCGGCTTCAGCTCGGCGGCCGCACCTTTGACAACATCGCCGATATCGGCACTGGCACCGGGCTGCTCGTCTTTGCCGCGCTCAGCCTGTGGCCCGCGGCGCGGGCCATCGCCACCGACATCGACCCGATCTCGATCGACGTCACCAACGACAATGCGCGAATCAACCATGTCCCGATCGGCCACGCCCCGGGCGAATTGCTGCTCGCGGTCGCCGATGGGATGGACCATCCGATGCTCGCGACGCGCGCCCCGTTCGACCTGCTCATCGCCAACATCCTCGCCGGCCCGCTGATCGACCTCGCGCCCAGCTTCGCCGCCGCCTGCGCGCCCGGCGCGAACGTGGTGCTTGCGGGATTGCTCGATACGCAAACCGATGCGGTGATCGCTGCGTACAGGGCAATGGGAATGAAGGTCGTCGAACGCGGTGAAGGCGAATGGTGTTTGTTGGTTTTGCAGGCCGCTTGACGATGTCGACAGCCATCGCCGTTGCACGCAATTCCCGGCTTCAGGCGGAACCGCCATCCCCGCAAAAGGTTTTCCTCTTCGCCTAAAAGGAGGAACCCCATGTCATTGTTTTCCGATGCCGTCGCGGCCGTAAAGCCACCCCCGAGCGAACAGGATCGGGCCGACGCGCGCGACAAGGCGCGCCAGATCGCCACCCCGGGCGACTGGCTGACGCAAATCCTCGACCATCACGTTCAACTGGAAGTTGCGTTCGCCACGACGGCGTCCGCGGGCGACGCGTCGTCGCGTACCGCCGGCATGAAAAAGCTCGGCGTCATACTTACCGGCCACGCGATTGCCGAGGAAAATGCGATCTACCCGGCGATGGCGTCCGCGACATCCAAGGGCGACGCGACCCATGCCTATGACGAGCAGGCCACGGTCAAGATGGAAATGGCCAAGCTGGAGAAGCTCGACCCGATGAGCGATGAATTTCTCGCCAAGCTGGAAGAAATTCGCGCTGCTGTCGCGCACCACATGATCGAGGAAGAAGGCGATTGGTTTCCCGAACTCGCCAACGAACTTCCGGCCGCCGATCAACAGAAAATGGCGCAAAGCTACACCGAGGCGTTCACCCGTTTTGTCGGTCAGGACTCCTACGCCTAAGGGGTCACCGGCGCGGCCCCAGCGTCGCGCCGGTCGCCGCTGATCAAGCGCAAGGGCCGAGCGTCACCGAACGCGGCGCGGCGAATGGTGCGGGCTGATGCTCGATGCGGCGAACTGCTCGATGCTGCGAACTGCTCGATGCTGCGAACTGCTCGATGCTGCGAAATCGACGCGTCGGCGCGTCCGTCGCCACCCTCGCAAATAAACTGCTTTCCTAATAGGATTTCGACTGCTCTGGTCGCTGGAGCTCTTTCGCATGACCGCTTTCCAACTCGACTTTCGTCGATGCCCCTTGCCCCTTTTCGCGGCGAAGTTGATGGTCGGGTGACGAAGGAAACAAAGGTCACGAAATTGAGAGTTTTCGTCTCGACGCATCAACTTCGAACGCATTTCCGCCAGTTTTCGACCATGTTCATTGCAGTGGCATCAACTTCGTGGCGGCCCGTCACGCCGCCGCGACAATTTCCTGCCACTCGGCTTCGCTGACCACTCGAACTCCAAGGTCGGCGGCTTTT
This sequence comes from uncultured Sphingomicrobium sp., assembly GCA_964235815.1. Lineage (GTDB taxonomy): Bacteria > Pseudomonadota > Alphaproteobacteria > Sphingomonadales > Sphingomonadaceae > Sphingomicrobium. The sequence goes on along the minus strand of CAXSCF010000099.1, from coordinate 870 downwards.
TTCAATTTCGATCCCGCACCCGGCCCCGCGACGACCAGGTCGGTCTTGGCGCTGACCGATCCTGCCGCTTTTGCCCCCAACCGTTCGGCCTGCGCCTTGGCTTCGTCGCGGCTCATCGTCTCGAGGCTGCCCGTGAAGACGATCGTCTTTCCGGTCCACGCGGTGGTCCGTGCCGTCGATACGAAGGCCGCGGGCCGCGCCACGGCGAGCAGATCGGCCAGCGCCTCGCGATTGTGCGGCTCGTGGAAGAAATCGGCGAGCGCCTCGGCGACCACCGGGCCGACCCCTTCGACCACCGACAGCTCGGCTTCGCCCCCCTCTCCCGTCGCTGCGACCTGCAGCGCCTCGACCGTCCCGAACGCCCGCATCAAATCCTTGGCGGTGACCGCGCCGACATGGCGGATGCCGAGCCCGAACAGGAAGCGCGCCGGGTCGAACCCGATCCGAGCTTCGATCGCCGCGAACAGCTTGTCGACGCTGACCTCTTTCCACCCGCCGCGCCCGATCAGCGCGGTCCGATGGCGTTTGAGGCGGAAAATGTCCGCCGGCGCGTCGAGCCAGCCGAGCCCGACGAACTCGATCAGGCTCTTTTCACCCAGCCCGTCGATGTCCATCGCCCCGCGCGACACGAAATGCTTCAACCGCTCGATCCGCTGCGCCGGGCAGATCAGACCGCCGGTGCAGCGCACATCGACCTCGCCCTCCTCGGCAACCGCTTCGGACTGGCATTGGGGGCAATGGTCGGGAAAGACAAAGGCGTCGCGCGGTTCGTCTCGCGTCAGGTTGGCGACGACCTGGGGGATGACGTCCCCGGCGCGCTGGATCCGTACCCGGTCGCCCACCCGCACCCCGAGCCGGGCGATCTCGTCG
>CAXSCF010000098.1:0-6616 GCA_964235815.1 uncultured Sphingomicrobium sp. | reverse complement strand
GAGCACGAGGTCCCCCGCCGCGTAGATCCCGGCGATGCTGGTGCGCTGGTGGCTGTCGACCTTTACGCAGGCATCTCCCGCGAGGCTTGCCCCGACCATTTCCGCCAACTGAATATGTGTATCCGATCCGAGCGCGGGATAGATGGAGACGAAGTCGCGGCGGCCATCCGGGGTCACGATGCCGATCGTTTCGGCACCCGGCTCGATCGCGCTGACGGGTCCGTCGATCAATGTCACTCCCAGTGCCCGCAGTTCCGCGCGCGACGCTTCGTCGAGGTCGTGCGCAAGGTCCGGCGAGATCAATGTTAAATCGGCGGTGTAGCTCCGCAGAAAGCGTGCCTCGGCGGTCCCCCGCTCTCCGCTGCCGATCACCGCAATCTTCTTGTCGGTGACTTCATAGCCGTCACAGATCGGGCAGTAGCGGATCAGCCCGCGCGCCATTGCGTCATCGTGCAATTCCATGTCCATTGGCGGGCGGCGATTGGTGACGCCGGTCGCCAGCAATATGCTGCGTGCTGCCACCGGACCCGAACCCCACTCCCCAACCCAGGCCCCGTCTTCGCCCGGTTCGAGCTTGGTCACCTGGCCACTTTCAATCCTGGTACCATAGAGTTGCGCCTGCTCTCTCATACGGCGCAGCAACTCTTCGCCATTGATCCCCTCGGGATATCCCGCGTGATTGTGACTGGTTGGAATCCACGCCGCGCGGCTCTTGCCGCCATCGACCAGCGTAATGTCGAGGTGAAAGCGTGACAGATATATTGCGGCGGTAAGGCCGGCGGGGCCGCCGCCGACGATCAGGCAATCCAATGTCTTGTCCATCGCGCCTCAAGCGCTAACGGGCGGCAATGTTCCCTTGACACCGTCGGGTGCGCGTCGACGCCCGAGCGTCGGTTCGCTGACAAGCTCGCCAGCGGCCATGATCTGGCCACGGAGCTGGCTTCGCTTTTCATGGATTGACGCGATGACCGGCCCCATCGCGACACCGATGTCGACCAGGACCGCCTCGGACAGTTGCAGCGAGGCTTCGAGCGCTTCGGGCACCGCGTCGCTGACGCCGGCACGATAAAGGCTTGCGGCATGATCGGTGTCGCGTGCGCGCGCGATGATCGGGAGATTGGCGTGACGCGCGCGCAATTGACGTGTGATCCGTGCGGTCAGCACCGGGTCGTCCATGGTCAGCACCACCGCGGCGGCCTCGTCCAATTCCATGCGATCGATCATGTCGCCGCGTGCGGCGTCGCCGAACAGCACATCATAGCCCTGATCGCGCGCAACAAGCACCGAATCGATATCGCTGTCGATTGCGAGATACGGGCGCTGGTGAACCGCCATCATGTCGGCCACCATCTGCCCGACGCGACCAAAGCCGAAGATCACCGTTCGCCCTGCGCTGGCCCCCGCAGGGATGACATCGCGTGCGCGCGAATCAACCCTTCGCGAGGCCCATCGCCCGACCGCGGCAAGCAAGGGGGTTACGGTCAGTCCAAGCGCCGTCACGGCTTGCCAGAAGGCGGCGGCATCGGGCCGGATGACTCCAGCGACGGCGCCGGCGCCGAGCAAAATCAGCGTCGTTTCCGAAGGGCTCGCCATCAATAGCCCGGTTTCGGCGGCCGTCCCCTTGCGCGAACCCGAAAGCCGCAACAGCGCCGCCGTGACCAATGCCTTGACCGCCAGGACGCCGCCGAGCGCCAGCAGCAGGCTTGGCCAGTCGCTGATCAGCTTGCGCAAGTCGAGCTGCATCCCGACGGTGATCAGGAACACGCCCAGCGCCAGGCCACGCAATGGCGCGGTGACGAGTTCCACTTCGCTTCGATAATCGGTTTCGGCGATCAGCACGCCGGCAATCAACGCGCCGAGGATCGGGCTGAGGCCGACCGCGCTCGTCGCCAGGCTGGCAAGGATCACGACCAGCAGGCTGACCGCGAGGAACAGTTCGGGGCTTTTGGTCCGTGCCGCCTGGGCAAACAAGTGCGGCAATAATAAGCGCCCGGCGAATAACATGGCGACAATGACCAGCGCGCCTTTCCACGCCACGGTCAGCAGGCCGCCGAATCCAGCCGCGCCGCCAAGGCTGGTGAAGAGGAAGAGCAACGGCACGAGCGCAAGGTCTTCGAACAGCAGCATCGCGAAGGCCGCGCGCCCGACCGGGCTCGTGGTCCCGGCGATCGGGATCACCAGAGCGGTCGACGACATCGCCAGCGCCAGCCCGAGCACCGCCGCAGCGGCGAGGCTGTTGCCCATCGCGATCAACCCGCCGGCAATCAACAGGGCGCTTCCGCCGAGCTCGGCGACGCCGACGCCGAAGACCTTGCGCCGCATCGCCCATAGCCGCTTGAAGCTCAATTCCAGTCCGATTGCGAACAACAGCAGGATGATACCGAAGTCGGCAAACGGCTCGATCCCGGCGGGATTGGTGATCGACAGGGCTTCTAGCCATGGCCTGTGCTCGGCCATTGCGCCGAGCGCGAACGGTCCGGCGACGATCCCGACCAGAATGAAGCCGATCACCGGGCTGATCTTGAGCCGCGCAAAGGCGGGAATGACGATCCCCGCCGCGCCGAGGATGGTTAGCGCATCGGATAGCGCGGGGGTAATTTCCATCGCTCCGGACATTTCACACTTAAAAGCATGGCTCCGCGCATCTGTCACGGGCGATGCGCGTTTGGGTGGAGAAGAGGAGTTGATGATGACCAAGGATTTGCACAAGGGCGACAAGGTGGAATGGGACTCGAGCGGCGGGCATTCGACCGGCAAGGTGGTCAAGAAACTGACCAGTCCGATGAAGATCAAGGGCCACAAGGTCGCGGCGTCGAAGGACAATCCCGAATATCTGGTCGAAACCGACGACGGCAAGCAGGCCGCGCACAAGCCGAGCGCGCTCAAGAAAGCATAGGGGCCACTTCCCCCTCTCCCTTTGGAAAAGGGCCGGGGTGAGGGTGACCGCCCTTTCCGATTCACAGCCCCCCGTCACCCTCACCCAACCCTCTCCCAAAGGGAGAGGGCTTCCGGCGCAACCGCCGAAAAATACGCTTTCAATGTAGGATTTGACCTGTCATCCTCGCGCCATGCCGCTTGCCCTGTCCTGCTGCCCGTCGCCGACCCCTCGGCGACCGGCTCGAGCCGCGAAAATGGTACTGCACCCGGAGACTTTAGTGAACGTAAGCCGCTGACCGCCCCCGCGACTCGGCGGCTCGGCGCTAGGCCGGAACCGCCATCGCCTGCTCGAGGTTGTCGCGGATCGCCTCGAAGAATTGCTCGGTGGTCATCCACGGCTGGTCGGGGCCGACGAGGATCGCGAGGTCCTTGGTCATCTTGCCTTGCTCGACGGTCTCGACGCACACCCGCTCGAGCGTTTCGGCGAACTTCACCACCTCGGGCGTATCGTCGAACTGCCCGCGATACTTGAGGCCCCCGGTCCAGGCGAAGATCGACGCGATCGGGTTGGTCGAAGTCGCCTTGCCCTGCTGGTGCTGGCGGAAGTGGCGCGTGACGGTGCCATGCGCCGCCTCGGCCTCGACCGTCTTGCCGTCCGGAGTGGTCAGCACGCTGGTCATCAGCCCGAGCGAGCCGAAGCCCTGCGCGACCTGGTCCGACTGGACGTCGCCGTCGTAATTCTTGCACGCCCAGACGAATTTGCCCGACCACTTCAAGGCGCTGGCGACCATGTCGTCGATCAGGCGGTGCTGATATTCGATCCCGGCCTTGCCGAACGCGTCCTTGAACTCGGCGTCGAAGACTTCTTGGAAGATGTCCTTGAAGCGTCCGTCATAGGCCTTGAGGATGGTGTTCTTGGTGCTGAGATACACCGGCCAGCCGCGGTTGAGCCCGTAGTTGAGACTTGCGCGGGCGAAGTCGCGGATTGATTCGTCGAGGTTGTACATGCCCATCGCGACCCCGGCGGCGGGGAAGTCGAACACATCCTTGTCGATCCGTTCGCCATTTTCGCCGACCCAGCTCATTGTCAGCTTGCCCGGTCCCGGCACCTTGAAATCGGTCGCTTTATATTGATCGCCAAACGCATGGCGGCCGATCACGATCGGGTCGGTCCAGCCGGGGATCAGCCGCGGCACGTTGGAAATCACGATCGGCTCGCGAAACACCACCCCGCCAAGGATGTTGCGGATCGTGCCGTTGGGCGACTTCCACATCTGCTTCAGCTTGAACTCCTCGACGCGCTGCTCGTCGGGGGTGATCGTGGCGCATTTGACCCCGACGCCATGCTGCTTGATCGCGTTGGCCGCGTCGATCGTGATCTGGTCGTTGGTCTCGTCGCGCTTTTCGACGCCAAGGTCGAAATAGATCAGATCAACATCCAGGTAGGGCAGGACCAGTTTCTCTCGAATCCATTGCCAGATGATCCGCGTCATCTCGTCGCCATCGAGCTCGACGACGGGATTCTTCACCTTGATCTTGGCCATGATTACTTCCTGCGATGGAATGAGGGGTTGGCGCGGGCATTAAAAGCGGTCTGCGGCAATGGCAACCGCGCGCATTGCGGCGCGTTGCCCATCACCGTAAGGCCAGTCGCGTAAGGAACGTATCATGGCATCCATCGATAAACCCGACAGCCACCTGACCACGGTCAAGTGGCGCTTTCCCTCGGTCCACCCCGAAGGCCGCAAGTTCACCGTCATCGCCGGGTTCATCACTTTGCTGGCGTTCCTGCTGCTGCCTGCGGTGCTCGGCTGGCTTGCGTGGTTGCTGGTGATGGTCACGATCTGGGTCGCGACCTTTTTTCGCGATCCGATCCGCACCACTCCACAGGATCCGGTGCTGGTGATCGCGCCGGCCGATGGGCTGATCACGATGATCAGCCGCGTCGATGCACCACCCGAGCTGGCGGGGGAGGGCGGACTATCGGGTGCATTCGACCGAGTGTCGATCTTCATGAGCGTGTTCGATGTCCACATCAATCGCGCCCCGATCGCCGGCCGGATTACGCGCGTCGCGTATATCCCCGGCAAATTCCTCAACGCCGACCTCGACAAGGCAAGCGAGGACAATGAGCGCCAGCATTTCCTGGTCGAGCGCGAGGATGGAGTGAAAATCGGGTTCACGCAGATCGCCGGGCTGGTTGCGCGGCGGATCATGGCGTTTTCGAAGGTCGGCGACCAAGTGGCGGCAGGAGAGCGCATCGGGCTGATCCGCTTCGGGAGTAGGGTCGACGTGTTCCTTCCCGCGGGGACGGGCGCGCAAGCGTTGCTTGGCCAGCGCACGATCGCCGGCGAAACGATCCTCGCGATGATCGGTCAGGACCCGCAGCGCCGCGGCGTCAGCCAGTGACCGCTTCGCTCGACGAGCGCCCCGCGCGAGGGATTCCGTTCCGCGCGCTCGCCCCCAATGCGGTGACCGCGCTGGCCTTATGCTTCGGGCTGACGGGCGTGCGGTTCGCGATCGGCGGCGAATGGGACAAGGCGCTCGGGTCGATCATCGTCGCCGGGATCCTCGACGGGCTCGACGGGCGTATCGCGCGCTTGCTCCGAGCGAACAGCAGGTTCGGTGCCGAACTCGACAGCTTGAGCGACAATATCGCATTCGGAACCGCGCCGGCCCTGATCATCTATCTGTGGTCGCTCCAGGCGGCGCCCAAGTTCGGGTGGATTGCGGCGCTGTCGCTGGCCGTCACATGCGCGCTTCGGCTGGCTCGGTTCAACGCCAGGATCGACGCCGGACCCCAGCCGCACAAGGAAGCGGGGTTCAACACCGGAGTGCCGGCACCGGCCGGAGCAGGACTGGTGTTCGTGCCGATCTATTTGTGGCTGATCACCGACAATGATGTCTTTCGCGCCTGGTATCTGGTCATGCCGTGGGCGCTGTTCATTGCGGCGCTGATGATCTCGAGCGTGCCCACCTACAGCTGGACCTCGATCCGTATCCGCCGCGAATGGCGCTTGTTTGCGCTGGCCGGGATTGCGTTGCTCGGCGCCGCGCTGATGACGGCGCCATGGATCAGCCTGCTGCTGCTTTCTCTGGTCTATCTCGCCTGCGTGCCGTTCAGCATCGCAAGCTACGCCAAGGTCAGGCGGCGGCGCGCCATTCTGGCTGAACATGAACCGGGCGGCGAAGCGACCCAGCCCGGGCCTGGAAGCGCACGGTGACCGAGCGCACCGACTGAGGAGGGTGGGCCAACGTCGATCGACCCCGCAGCGCGGCGATCACCTTGGCGCCGTCACCGGCACCCATCTCAAGCGCGATCCGCGCGACGAGCCAGACCGTCATCAGAAATGCGAGCGTACCAAGTGGTGCGAGCATGAGCGTTTCCCTATCGTTCTTCGCCCAACCCGAAACCGCAAAATAAGTTCCGAAATGGGACGTTATCCCCTGTTCTACGCCGATGTTCGTTTTATGTTCCGGTCTTGTCAAGCCTAACCGTTGCCAATTTGTTCTTTTGGGTGGGCCCACCCGCCGATGTGCTTGAAATGGCAGGAAGACTAAGCTATCGGCCCGCGCATCCCACAGGCAGGGCCACCATACCGGTGCCGGTCGCAAGACTGGTTTCAGGCGCTGACCGAGGAATAACCGGAAAGGAACTATCCTATGGCGACCCCCGTCGTCACCATGCAGCAATTGCTCGAAGCTGGCGCCCATTTTGGCCACCAGACCCACCGCTGGA
>CAXSCF010000097.1:3277-6952 GCA_964235815.1 uncultured Sphingomicrobium sp. | reverse complement strand
AGCATCCGGTGACCGAGGAAGTGACCGGGCTCGATCTGGTCGAACAGATGATCCGGGTGGCGGCGGGGGAGAAGCTTTCGTTTTCGCAGGACGATGTGCGGATGGATGGCTGGGCGATCGAAGCCCGCGTTTATGCCGAGGACCCGTATCGCGGATTCTTGCCGAGCACGGGAAGGCTGACGACTTATCGCCCTCCCCTCCCCTTCAGGGGAGGGGGCGACTCGCCGCAGGCGAGCGGGGGTGGGGGAGTCTCCGCCAGCGCACTGCCCCACCCCCGCTCAGCTGTGCTGAGTCGCCCCTCCCCTGAAGGGGAGGGGATGGCGCGGATCCGGGTCGACGATGGCGTCGTCGAGGGGGGCGAGGTGTCGATGTTCTATGACCCGATGATCGCCAAGCTGGTCAGCTGGGCACCGACGCGCGAGGGGGCGATCGATGCGCAGGTCGCGGCGCTCGACGCGTTCCAGATCGGCGGGATTTCGGACAATATCGATTTCCTCTCGGCGTTGCTCCAGCATCCGCGATTCCGCTCGGGCGCGTTGACCACTGGGTTCATCGCCGAAGAATATCCCGACGGCTTCCGCGGCGCGCCGGCCGACGAGCAATTGCTGACCGACCTCGCCGCGATCGCGGCGCTGGTCGCGCTCACCCACGCCACGCGCGCCGCAATGATCGATGGGCAATTGGGCGATCCCGAATTTCCCGAACAGACGCAGGTCGTCCGGATCGGCGGATCGGGAAGCGCGGGGCGCGACTTCGCGGTCGGCGTCGATCCCTATGACGGCGGCACACTGGTCACGGTCGACGATGGCGACGAGATGGACGTGATCGGCGACTGGGCGCCGGGCCAGCCGTTGGTCGTGCTCGACGTCAACGAGCGGCGGCGCGTGGTTCAGATTGCTCGCGTTGGACGCGAATGGCTGCTGACGACGCGCGGGGCGGCGCATCGCGTGGCGGTGATGCCACGCCACGTCGCCGACCTCACGCGCCACATGATCGAGAAAATCCCCCCAGACATGAGCCGCTTCCTGCTCGCGCCGATGCCGGGGCTGCTGACGCGGCTCGAGGTCGCGGTCGGGGACAAGGTCGAGGCGGGGCAGCCGGTCGCGGTGGTCGAAGCGATGAAGATGGAAAATATCCTCCGCGCGGCGAAGAGTTCGACCGTCAAGAGCGTGTCGGCCGGGGTCGGCGAAAGCCTCGCGGTCGATCAAATCATCGTCGAGTTTGAGTAAGGTCGAAGCCGTGATTGTGGCGGAGAACGCTAGCTCCGCCGCAACTCACCGCGCCGGACCTTGCCCGTAGCCGTCCTCGGCAACGCCTCCACGAATTCAATCTCGCGCGGGTATTTGTACGGCGCAATCTTTTCCTTGACGAAATTCTTGAGGCCCGCTGCAAGCTCGTCGCTGGGGGTGGCGAAGGCGGCGGGGACGATGAACGCCTTGACCTTTTGCCCGCGTGCTTCGCACGCCACTCCGATCACGGCGCATTCGGCCACCGCGGGGTGATCGAGCAAGGCGGCCTCGACCTCGGGCGCGGCGATGTTGTAGCCCGAACTGACGATCATGTCGTCGCTTCGTGCGCGGAACCAGAAGTAGCCGTCGGCATCCCTCGCGAATGTGTCGCCGGTGATGTTCCAGCCCTGTTCGACATAATCGGCCTGGCGCGGATCGTCGAGATAGCGGCACCCGGTCGGGCCCTTGATCGCGAGGCGGCCTTCGCCAATAGCGAGCACATTGCCGGCGGGATCGAGGATCGCAGCTTCGAACCCGGGGACGGCCTGGCCAGTGCTTCCGGGGCGGATCGCGGCGCCGCTGGCGGCAATGAAGACGTGCATCATTTCGGTCGATCCGATGCCATCGACGATGGCGATCCCGGTCCGGTCGTGCCACGCGCGCCAGGTCGCTTCGGACAAATGTTCGCCCGCGCTGACGCAATGCGTCAGGCTCACGATGGCGGAATGAAGCCCGCGATCGGCAAGCATCGCCTTATAGGCGGTTGGCGCGGTGGCGAGGTGGGTGACGCGGTGCCGGGCGACCGCGGCGAGCATTTCGGTCGGAGTGGCCTGCTCGATCGTCGCGGTCGCGGCGCCGAACCGCAACGGGAACAGCAATGTCGCGCCAAGCCCAAAGGTAAAGGCGATCGGCGCCGAGGTCAGCACAATGTCCCCCGGGGTCATGGCAAAGTGCGACTTGGCGAAGGTGTCGCACGGGGCGAGCAGATCGCGGTGGAAATGGACGCAGCCCTTGGGCGCGCCGGTCGTGCCGCTGGTAAAGGCGATCAGCGCGGGATCGTCGGCGGCGGTGTCGAGCGGAGGCAAGGGGGTCAGGCTGGCGCAGCGCGTTTCGAGCGCGCCATGGCCGAAATCGCCGTCATATTTGATCAGATGCTTGACGAAGCGAGTCTGCGACATCGCCTCGCGGAAATCGCCGATATAGCGGCTGTCGACGATCGCGTGGCTGATCTGGGCGCGGTCGATGACGGTCGCGATCTCGCCTGGGCGGAGCATCGGCATCGTCGCCACCACCACGCCGCCGGCCTTGAGCACGCCGAGCCAGGCAGCGAACAAGGTAAAGCCGTTGGGACCGCGCAGCAGGACACGATTGCCCGCGACCAGGGATTCTTCCTCGACCAAGAGGCGCGCGATCCGTCCCGACAGGCGATCGAGGTCGGCATAACTCCAGCACCCTGAATCGTTGACCAGCGCCAGCGCGTCGGGCGCTCCCCCGGCGAGCAGCTCGGCAGCCGCGTTGAGCCGCGCGGGATAGTCGAGCAGGTGAAAATCGGGAAGTTGCCGTGCGGGCGGGAGCCGATCGCGGACGAAGGGATCGCAGGTCATTCGGGCACGACCGCGGTGGCTTCGATCTCGACCCGGGCGCGCGGGTCGACCAGCCGCACCACTTCGACCAATGCAATCGCGGGATAATGCGTCCCGATGATGTCCTTCCAGTCGCCGCCAATGGTCGGCAAGGCAGCGAGATAATCGTTGACCGAGGTGACGTAGATCGTGAGCCGGACGAGATGATCGGGCAGCGCCCGATCTTCGGCGAGGATCGCGACGATGTTGCGCAAGGCCTGGGCAAATTGCCCGGCAAGGTCGCGGCTGACGAAATATTCGCGCTCGTCCCAGCCGACCACTCCGGCGGTGAAGATCATCCGCCCGCGGGCGCTGATGGCGTTGGAATAGCCCTTGGGACGCGGCCAGCCGGGAGGAAGGAGCGAGGTCATCGGCGAGGGTGCTTGAGAAGGTCGCGGGCGATGATCTGACGCTGGACCTCCGACGCGCCTTCGTAGATTCGAAGCGCGCGGATGTCGCGGTAGAGGGATTCGACCATCACGCCTTTGGTCACGCCAAGTCCGCCATGAAGCTGCACCGCCTGGTCGATTACCCGCCCCGCGGCTTCGGTGGCGTGAAGCTTGGCCATGGCGGCGGCGCGGCGATTGTCGGCGCGGCCAGAGTCGGGGGTCGACGTGTCCTGCTGCCACGCGGCGCGTGCGATGAGCAAGGCCGACGCATCGATGCGGGTGGCCATGTCGGCCAGCGTCGCCTGAGTCACCGCATTGTCGGCGAGCGTTCCCGCGCCAAGGCGGCGCGCGGACGAAAAAGCGATCGCCTCATCGAGCGCGCGGCGGGCAAAGCCAAGTGCGGCGGCAGCCACCGTGACCCGGAACAGGGTCAGC
>CAXSCF010000097.1:0-3267 GCA_964235815.1 uncultured Sphingomicrobium sp. | reverse complement strand
GCGTGCGCATCGCGATCTTGAAGCCTTCGCCCGCGTCGCCGATCAGCTCGCCGCGGACGCCATCGAAAGTGAGGCGCGCGAGCGGGTGGGGGGCGATGACCTCGATCCGCTCGGCGACGTGCAGCCCGGGGTCGTCGCCGCGAACGATGAACATGCTCAGCCCGCGCGCGCCATCGGCGTCGCCGGTTCGCGCCAGGACAGTATAGAGATGGGCGATTCCGCCGTTCGAAATATAGGTTTTCTCGCCATCGAGTGCGTACGAATCGCCGTCGCGTCGAGCGGTCATCGCGACGTTGGCGGCGTCGCTGCCGGTCGCGGGTTCGGTCATGGCAAAGGCGGCGATGGCGGATCCGTCGGCGACCCTGGGCAGCCAATCGGCCTTTTGGCGGGCCGAGCCGGCCAGGCTGATTGCGCCCGAGCCCAGCCCCTGCATGGCGAAGGCGAAATCGGCGAGGCCCGAGTGATAGGCCAGCGTCTCGCGCGCGATGGCGAGGCTGCGTACGTCGGGAACGGCGTCGACACCGACGGCGAGATCAAGGAAGCCCGCCGCGCCGAGACCGCGCACGAGCGTAACGCAGGCGGCATCGATGGCGTCGTCATGCGCGGCGCCGTTGGCGCGGCCCCATTCGTCGATTGCCAAAGCGAGATCGCGGTGACGCTGTTCGTAAAAGGGCCAGTCGAGATCAGTCACCCGCAAACTCCGGCGCTCGCCTGGCGGCGAAGGCGTCGTAGGCGCGGGTGAAATCGTTCGTCGCCATGCAGATCGCCTGGGCCTGCGCCTCCATTTCGATCGCGGTGTCGATCGCGACGGCCCACTCCATGTCGAGCTGGCGCTTGGTCATGGCGTGGGCGAAGGCCGGGCCGTGGGCGATGGTGCGAGCAAGCTGCTGCGCCTCATGCTCGAGCATGTCGGCATCGACCACGCGGCTGAAAAAGCCCCAGGCAAGGCCTTCGTCGGCGCTCATGCTGCGCCCTGAAAACAGCAGATCGGCGGCGCGGCCATGTCCGATCAGGCGCGGCAGGATGGCGCAGGCGCCCATGTCGGCGCCGGCGAGCCCGACCCGGGTGAACAGGAAAGCGGTGCGCGCATCATGGCTGGCGAGGCGCAGGTCGCTCGCCATCGCCAGGATCGCTCCCGCCCCGGCGCAGACCCCGTCGACCGCGGCGACGATCGGTTGCGGGCAGGCGCGCATGGCGCGGACCAAATCGCCCGTCATGCGGGTGAAGGCGAGCAATTCGGGCATCGCCATTCTGGTCAGCGGGCCGATAATCTCGTGGACGTCGCCGCCTGAGCAGAAATTGCCGCCAGCGCCGTTGACGACGATGCAGCGAATGCGCGGGGTGACGACTAAGGCGCGAAAGGTGTCGCGCAATTCGGCGTAGGAATCGAAGGTCAGCGGGTTTTTCTTGCCGGGACGGTCGAGCGTGATCGTCGCCACCCCGTCGGCGCTGGCCCAGCGAAAATGCCGCGGCGCGAAATCGTCGGCGATCATGCGCTGGTCCCGCCGTCGATCGTGACGCATGCGCCGTTGATCGATCGTGACAAGGGCAGGCACAGATGAACGATCGAGGAAGCGACTTCGTCGGCGGTGATGAGCCGGCGGTTGGCGTTGAGCGCGGCCAAGGCGGCGCGCGCCTGATCGTCGCTGCGGCCGGTCACGCGGCTGATCCGCGCCGCGCTGTCGTCGACCATCGGCGTATCGACGAACGACGGGCAGATGGCGTTGACGGTGAGACCACTGGTGGCGAATTCGAGCGCCAGGCTTTTGACCAGTCCGACCGCGCCATGCTTCGAGGCGACATAGGGCGCGGCATAAGCGCCGCCCTTCAAGCCCGCGACCGAGGCGACGACGATCAGGCGCTTGTCCTGCCCCTCGCCTTCGAGGAGGTCGGGAAGCGCGAGCTGGGCACCGTCGAACACCGCGGTGAGGTTGGTGGCGATGATCGCGTCGAAGCTGGTGCGGGTGGTGCGGGCGAACGGCGCGCTGTCGCCGATCCCGGCGTTGAGGATGACATAGTCGAACGGGCCGTTGGCGGCGCGCGCCGCATCGAAGGCGGCGGCCATCGCGGCGCGGTCGGTAACGTCGCAGGCGAAGGCCGAAGCCCCGGTCTCGCTGGCGATGGTCTGGAGCGCGTCGCGGCGGCGGCCGAGCAGCGAGACCTTGGCCCCGCGCGCGGCCAGCATCCGTGCGGTGGCGGCGCCGATCCCGCTGCCGCCGCCGGTGATGAGGGCGTGCCGTCCTTCGAAATCGCGCAAGTCCGCTCCCCTTTTTGTCGCTCGCAGCTTGGCGGAAGGCCGGCGAAGTGGCAAGCGATCCGCAAGGAGACCTGCCTGATGAAGACCCGTGCCGCCGTTGCGTTCGAGGCCAAGCGTCCGCTCGAAATCATCGAGGTCGATCTCGACGGGCCGCGCGCGGGCGAAGTGCTGGTCGAGATCATGGCAACGGGGATTTGCCATACCGACGCCTACACGCTCGACGGGCTCGACAGCGAGGGGCTGTTTCCGTCGATCCTCGGACACGAAGGCGCGGGGATCGTGCGCGAGATCGGCGCCGGGGTGACCAGCGTCGCGGTCGGAGACCATGTCATTCCGCTCTACACCCCCGAATGCCGCCAGTGTAAGTCGTGCCTCAGCGGCAAGACCAACCTGTGCACCGCGATCCGCGCCACCCAGGGCAAGGGGGTCATGCCCGATGGGACCAGCCGCTTCTCCTACAAGGGGCAGCCGATCTTCCACTACATGGGCTGCTCGACCTTCTCGAACTTCACCGTGCTGCCCGAGATCGCGGTGGCCAAAATCCGCCGCGACGCACCGTTCAAGTCGAGCTGCTACATCGGTTGTGGGGTAACCACCGGGGTCGGCGCGGTGGTCAACACCGCCAAGGTCCAGCCGGGCGACAATGTCATCGTCTTCGGGCTCGGCGGGATCGGCCTCAATGTCCTCCAGGGCGCACGCATGGCCGGCGCCAACATGATCGTCGGGGTCGACATCAACCCGGACCGCAAGGAATGGGGCGCCAAGTTCGGCATGACCCACTTCGTCAACCCGAAGGACATTGCCGGCGACATCGTCGCGCACCTGGTCGCGCTCACCGACGGCGGGGCGGACTATACCTTCGACTGCACCGGCAACACCACCGTCATGCGCCAGGCGCTCGAGGCGTGCCATCGCGGCTGGGGCACATCGATCATCATCGGGGTCGCCGAAGCGGGCAAGGAGATCGCCACCCGCCCGTTCCAGCTGGTCACCGGCCGCAACTGGCGCGG
>CAXSCF010000096.1:0-7067 GCA_964235815.1 uncultured Sphingomicrobium sp. | reverse complement strand
TGGCGATCATCACCCGGCGCTTCATCCCGCCCGACAATTCCATCATCTTCGACTTGCGTTTGTCCCACAAGGTCAAGCGCTTGAGCAGCGTCTCTATCTTGGCATCATCGCGCTTCTTGCCGAACAGACCGCGCGAGAAGCTGACCGTGTCCCACACGCTTTCGAACGCGTCGGTGGTCAGCTCCTGCGGCACCAGCCCGATCATTCCGCGCGCGGCGCGATAGTCGGTCTGATTGTCGTGCCCGCCGACCACGGCGCTCCCGCCCGACGGGGTGACGATCCCGCACACGATCGAGATCAGCGTCGTCTTGCCCGCGCCATTGGGCCCGAGCAGCGCCAGGATCTCGCCCTGGCGGATGTCGAGATCGACCCCCTTGAGCGCCTCGGTCCCCCCGGCATAGGCCTTGCGCAGCCCCGAAATGCGGATGATCGGCGCCATATTCGTCTCCGTCATTCGACCGGCCCCGGTTCGCTCGCGCTGGCGGCTTCGTCGTGGGTCAGCCCGTGGCGCATCAGCATCGGCACGTTGGCCAGCGCGAACAGCAAGGTCGCGGGGAGGGCGCCCCACAATTTGTAGCTGATCCAGAAATCGGTCGAGGTCGTCCGCCACACCGCTTCATTGGCGATCGCCATCGCGGCGAAGAACAATGCCCAGTTGCGCGTCAGCTTGGTCCACCCCGCCGCGTCGAGCCCGGGATAGGCCGACCCCAGCACCGACTTCAACACCGGCCGCCCCGTGACAAAGCCATAGCCGAGCGCGACCGCGACGAACAAATAATAGATCGTCGGCTTGAACTTGATGAAGGTCGCGTTGTGGAAATACAGCGTGAGCCCGCCCATCACCACCACCATCACGGCGGAAAACATCTGCAGCGCGCTGACGCGGCGGGTGAGCGCCAGGCTGACCCCCATGGCGACGAGGATGGCGACGATGAATACCGCCGTGGCGGTGAAGATGCCGAACTTGGCGTTGGCGACGAAGAACAGGATCAGCGGCCCGACATCGAGCCCGAGCCGCATCCCCGCGCCCAGTTCCTTGGGCTTGACGTCATCGCTCATGCGCTCAATCCTGCAATCGCCCGCGCCACCGCGCGCGGATCGAACGGGCGCAGATCCTCAATCCCCTCGCCGACGCCGATGGCGTGAATCGGCAGCTTGTACTTCTCCGCCGCCGCCACCAGCACCCCGCCGCGCGCCGTGCCGTCGAGCTTGGTCATGATCAGCCCGGTGACCCCGGCGAGGTCGCGGAACACCTCGATCTGGTTGAGCGCATTTTGCCCAGTGGTGGCATCGAGCACGAGCAATATGTCGTGCGGCGCCTCGGGGTTGAGCCGCCCCAGCACGCGCCGCACCTTGGACAATTCCTCCATCAGATGGGTCTTGTTCTGCAACCGCCCGGCGGTGTCGACGATCAGCGCGTCGATGCCCGTCGCGGTCGCCTGCTTGACGCCATCGAACACGATCCCCGCCGCGTCGCCGCCTTCCTTGCCGACGATCACCGGGGCGCCGATCCGCTCACCCCAGATCTGCAACTGCTCGATCGCCGCCGCGCGAAACGTGTCGCCCGCCGCCAGCATGACGCCATAATCCTGCTCCTTGAGCAGATGGCCGAGCTTGCCGATGGTGGTCGTCTTGCCCGACCCGTTGACCCCGATCACCAGGATCACGTGCGGGCGAGGAAAGCCCCACACGTCGAGCGGCTTGGCGACGGGGGCGAGGATCGCCTCGATCTCCTCGGCAAGGATCGTGCGAAGCCCGCGCTCGTCAAGCTGCTCGAAGCGCCGCGCGGCGATCGCCAGGCGGATCCGCTTGGCCGCCGCCGGACCCAGGTCCGACGCGATCAGCGCCTCCTCGATGTCGTCGAGCGTCGAGGCGTCGAGCGCCGCCTTGCCCGGCTTCAACTCCTCCGCCAGTCCGGCAAGATTGTCACCCAGCCGATCCGCAGTCTTCTTGAAGCCGCCCGTCAGGCGTTCTAGCCAACTCATTGCAAAGTCCTGATAAAATTGTCGTCATTGCGCGTCATCAGTCCAAGGCCTCAAGCGCGATCTCGCCCTCGAAGACATGCGCCGCAGCCCCGCGCATCCGCACCGGCTCGCCCGGCGCCCACGCGATCGTCAGTGTCCCGCCCGCCATCGCCACCGTCACCGGGGACACCGCGCGCCTGGTCACGATCGCCGCCACCGCCGCAGCACAAGCCCCGGTCCCGCACGCCAGCGTCAGCCCCGCGCCGCGCTCCCACGTCCGCAGCGTCACGACGCCATCCGCGACGCTCGCGGCATTGACGTTGACGCGCTCGGGAAACATCGCGTCATGCTCGATCCGCGCCCCGACCTCGGCCAGCTGCGCCTCGTCGACCCGGTCGACGAAAAATACGACATGCGGATTGCCGACATTGACCGCGATCGGCTCGGCAAATTCGTCCCACGCCAGCGGAAGCGGCCGCGTCTCGGTCGGATACGCCAGCGGGATCGCATCCCAGGTAAAGCGCGGCTCGCCCATCGCCACCTCGACCTCGTCGCCGACCGCCGCGCCCTGGATTACCCCGCCCGCGGTCTCGATCGTCGCCGCCCCGGTCAGCGCGACGACGCAGCGCGAGGCATTGCCGCACGCCTCGGCGATCGACCCGTCGGCATTCCAGATCTCCATCGCCACCTCGGCCACATCGCTGTCGCCCAGCACGATCAGCTGATCGCACCCAACCCCCGTCCGCCGATCGGCAATTGCCCGAGCCCGCGCCGCCGTCATCGCCACCGCCGCCTCGCGACCAAAGATCACGAAGTCATTGCCCAGCCCGTGCATCTTGTGGAAGGTCGCGCTCACGGGTGGGGACTTAGGAGCGCAAGCCATCACTGTCCATAACAGCCCCCCGCACTTCGGTCCCGACCTTGCCGCCCCGGCGGTGCTCGCCTTCTGGTTCGACGACGTCGGCCCGGACCGCTGGTACGCCAAGGACGCGGTCCTCGACGAGCGCATCCGCGCCCGCTTCGCCGCACTGCGCGCCGACGTTCTCGGGACCCGGGCCGCGGCGTGGCGCGAGACCCCCGACCATCTGCTGGCCGCGATCATCCTCCTCGACCAGTTCAGCCGCAACCTGTTTCGCGGCTCGGCGCAGGCGTTCGGAGCCGACCCCCTCGCGCTCGAGCTGACCAACCTCGCGCTCGCGCGCGACTGGATCGACGAGGTCGCCCCCGAGCGCCGCCAGTTCCTCCTCATGCCGCTGATGCACAGCGAAGCCCTCGCCGACCAGCAGCGCGCGCTCGACCAGTTCGCCCGCCACGCCCCCGCCAATCTCGACTTTGCCCTCCGCCACCACGCCCAGATCGAACGCTTCGGCCGCTTTCCCGGCCGCAACGCCGCGCTTGGCCGCCGCACCACGCCCGAGGAACAGGACGCGCTCGACGCCGGCGCTGCCTTCTAGCCCGGCGGTCGTCACCCCGGGCTTGACCCGGGGCCCACTCGTGCCAAGCAAGACAGCGGACCCCGCTTTCCAACCCAAGGAGGTCCCACTTCTTGACCGCGTCCCGCGCTCCCGCTAAGCGCAACTCCGTCTAACGACACACAGATTTGGGCGCGTCCACGGATGCACGCTGGCCGGCGAGGTTTCGCCCGCCGGCGTTTCATGCGTTTCGCCCCGCAGTTGAGGAAACCGGATGTTCGAAAGCCTGAGCGATCGCCTTGGCGGCGTGTTCGACAAGCTCCGCGGACGCGGCGCTTTGTCGGAGGCCGACGTGCGCGGCGCGATGCGCGAAGTCCGCGTCGCCTTGCTCGAGGCCGACGTCGCGCTGCCCGTGGCGCGCGATTTCGTCGACCGCGTCACCGAACAGGCGATCGGCGCCGACGTCGTGCGCTCGATCACCCCGGGCCAGATGGTCGTCAAGATCGTCAACGATGCGCTGGTCGAGATGCTCGGCAGCGAGACCGCCGAACTGCGGCTCGAGGTCACGCCGCCAGCGGTGATCATGATGGTCGGGCTCCAGGGCTCGGGCAAGACGACGACCACCGCCAAGCTCGCCAAGCGCCTGACCTCGCGCGAGCGCAAGAAAGTCCTCATGGCTTCGCTCGACGTCGCTCGCCCGGCCGCGCAGGAACAGCTCGCCGTGCTCGGACGCCAGGCGGGGGTCGACACGCTCCCCATCGTCGCCGGCCAGACCCCGGTCCAGATCGCCGAGCGCGCGCTCCAGGCGGCGCGGCTCCAGGGCTATGACGTGCTGATGCTCGACACCGCCGGGCGGCTTCACGTCGACGACGCGCTGATGGCCGAGATGAAGGCCGTCGCCACCGCCGCGCGCCCCGCCGAAACCCTGCTCGTGGTCGACAGCCTGACCGGGCAGGACGCGGTCAACGTCGCCACGGGCTTTGGCGGCGAGGTCGAGCTTTCGGGCGTGATCCTGACCCGCATGGACGGCGATGCCCGCGGCGGCGCCGCCTTAAGCATGCGCGCGGTCACCGGCAAGCCGATCAAGTTCGCCGGGACGGGGGAGGGGCTCGACGCGCTCGAGGCGTTCCACCCGAGCCGCGTCGCCGGGCGCATTCTCGGCATGGGCGACGTCGTCGGCCTCGTCGAGCGCGCCGCCGAATCGGTCAAGATCGAGGATGCCGAGGCGCTTGCGGCCAAGATGGCCAAGGGCAAGTTTGACCTCGACGATTTGCGCATGCAGATTTCGCAGATGCAGCGCATGGGCGGGCTCGGCGCGCTCGCCGGCATGATGCCGGGGATGAAGGGCCTCGCCAAGGGCGCGGTCGATGACAAGGCGCTGCCCCGGCTCGAGGCGATGATGAGCTCGATGACCGCCAAGGAGCGCGCCCGGCCCGAGATCATCAACGCCAAGCGCAAGGTGCGCGTCGCCAAGGGCAGCGGGACCACCGTCCAGGAGGTCAACAAATTGCTCAAGATGCATCAGGAAATGGCCAATGCGATGAAGCGGCTCAAGAAAATGGGCGGCTTCGGCAAATTGGCGGCGATGTTCTCCAAGGGCGGGCTCGAGGGCGCGCTCGGCGGGCTCGCGCCGGGCGCCGGCGGGGGCGGGGCGCTCCCCGGGCTCGGCGGCGGGGCCGGGTTCAACCTGCCCCCCGGGTTTGACAAATTCTCCAAGAAATAACGCGTAACATTCAGTTTTATCGAAGGAAGTTCTCACATGTCGATTGCCATTCGTCTCGCTCGCGGCGGTTCCAAGAAGCGCCCTTATTACCGCATCGTCGTCGCTGACAGCCGCGCGCCGCGTGACGGCCGCTTCATCGAGAAGGTCGGCACCTACAACCCGCTCCTCGCCAAGGATTCGCCCGACCGCGTCAAGCTCCTCAATGAGCGCATCACGCACTGGCTGAGCGTCGGCGCGCAGCCGTCGGACCGCGTCGCGCGCTTCCTCGACGCCGCCGGCCTCAAGGAACGCACTGCGCGCAACAACCCCAACAAGGCACTCCCGGGCGACAAGGCCAAGGAGCGCGCCGAGGAGCGTGAGACCAAGGCCGCCGCCGCCGCCGAAGCCGCTGCCGAAGCCGCCGCTGCTCCGGCCCCCGAGCCCGAAGCCGAGCCGGTCAGCGAAGCGCCCGCTGCCGAGCCGGTCAGCGAAGCGCCCGAAGCCAAGGACGTGCCCGCGGCCGCCGACGAAGCCCTGGCAAGCGTTGAAGCCGAAGAGCAGGCCCCCGCCGACGCTACCGACCTCGCACCCGCCGAGCCCGTCGCCGCCGAGGCCGCCACCGAAGCCTCGGCCGGCCAAGAAAAGCCCGCCGAGCCGGTCGCTGCCGAAGCCGTCGAAGCCGCCCGTGAGGCGTCGGCCGGTGCCGACGCCAATGGCGAATCGGCTCCGACCCCGGCCGAAGGTTCGGCCGACGGCGCTCCCGACGCGGGCGCCGACGGCAAGAGCGCGACCGCGCCGGCCGAAGGTGGCGCCGACGACGAAGCCAAGGCGTAACCGAAATGTCGTTCCCGGCGACCGCTGAACCCAAGCGCGTTGCGCTGGCCGCGGTCGCCGGGGCGCATGGCATCAAGGGCGAAATCCGGCTCAAGCTGTTTACCGACGGTGTGGCCAGCATCAAATGGCACAAGGCAGTCTATGTCGGAGGCGAATTGCGCCGGCTGATCGAATTGCGTGACGCCAACAAGAGCGCCATTGCTCGGCTTGAGGGCGTCGTCGATCGGACGGCGGCCGAGGCTTTGCGCGGGCAGTTGGTCGAGGTCGATCGCGCCGCTCTCCCGCCGCTTGGCGAGGGCGAATTTTATCATGCCGACCTCGTCGGCCTGCCGTGTGTCGATGCGTCGGGAGCCGCGCTCGGGACCGTCGCGGCGATCGAGAATTTCGGCGCCGGCGACCTGCTCGAACTGCTCCTCCCCACCGGCCAGCGCTCGCTCATCCCGTTCCGCGACCCGATCGCCGTGCTCGGCGACGGGCAGGTCATCCTCGACCCCGACTACCTCGCCTGACATGATGATTTATTCTGCTTGGTTTGCGGCGTTGGCATTGGGCGCGTTCGTATCGTGGTGCCTCGCAGCCTTTGGCTTTGGCCTCCGCGAGTCGGGTCGTCTGATCGCCGCGACTTTAACCCCCGGCGCCTCAGCCGGTGTTTATCTATTCTCTGAATATTGGGTCAAGCGTGTCGCCACGACCGAGCCCGGCTGGGACGTGATATTCGCTTTGATGAGCATCATCGCTGGAACATGTACGCTTGTCATCACGCTCCCCGTGTATGTCGTCGCCGAAACTCAGTTGGGCGGACGCGCTTCCTAGAGCGACTAGCGCCGCAACGGCTTCTCCCTCGCGAGATCGTTCCTGATTGTCGTCGCCGCGACCCCGCCTTCGCCCATCGCGTGGCTGATCTGGTCGAGCCCGAGCACCACATCGCCCGCCGCATAGAAACCCGGCACGCTGGTGCGCTGGTGATCGTCGACCTTGATGCACGCATCCTCCGACAGATCGACCCCTCCAGAGCGGCGGCGCGCTCGCGCAACGCCTCTTCGATGCGGGTCGAGTCGGTCACGTCGACCATGGTGAACAGCGCGTTGCCATCGGGCAGCGGGACGGCGGCGAGCTCGAAGTGGCGGCCATCGGTCATCGACGCGCGCCCCACCC
>CAXSCF010000095.1:0-7267 GCA_964235815.1 uncultured Sphingomicrobium sp. | reverse complement strand
CGCAAGAGCTCGAACGTCCGCCGCGCGCGCTTCACCGCGGCCGAAGTCGTCCACCTCACGCTGTCGTTCTACAAGCGCAATTATATCGAGGGCCTGTTCCTGTCGTCGGGAATCATCGGATCGTCCAATTACACGATGGAACAGATGGTCGAGGTGGCCCGCGCGCTTCGCGAGGACCATGACTTTCGCGGTTACATCCACTTGAAGACCATCCCCGACGCCGATCCCGAACTGGTGCGCCAGGCCGGGCTCCACGCCGACCGCGTGTCGATCAATATCGAATTGCCGACCGTCGCCGGGCTTGAACGGCTCGCTCCCGAAAAGGACAATGTGCGCATCGAAAGCGCGATGGGCGAGATGAAGTCGTCGATCGTCGACGCCCGCGACGCGACCAAGAAATACAAGAGTGCGCCCAAATTCGCCCCCGCAGGCCAATCGACCCAGATGATCGTCGGCGCCGATGCCGCCAGCGACGGCGACATCGTCGTCAAGGCAAGCCAATTGTACGACCGCTTCGGGATGCGCCGGGTCTATTACAGCGCCTTTTCGCCGATCCCCTCTCCCAGCGCGGTGCTCCCGCTCCAGCGCCCGCCGCTGATGCGCGAACATCGCCTCTATCAGTCCGACTGGCTGATGCGCTTCTATGGCTTCAAGGCCGCCGAAGTGGTCGCCACGGCCGGCGTCGACGGCATGCTGCCGCTCGACATCGATCCCAAGCTCGCCTGGGCGCTCAAGTTTCGCGAATCCTTTCCGGTCGATGTAAACCGCGCGCCCAAGGAGCAATTGCTGCGCGTTCCGGGGCTCGGCACCAAGGCCGTGGGACGAATCCTTTCGTCGCGCCGCTGGCGGTCGATGACGCTCGCCGACGTGGCGCGGCTGACCGTTTCGGTCGCCAAGGTGCGCCCGTTCATCGTCACCAGCGACTGGCGCCCGACGCTTCTGACCGACCGCGCCGATTTGCGCAGCCTGGTCGCGCCCAAGGTCAAGCAGCTCGATCTGTTCGCCGCCTGAACCAAGCGCGTTGCGGCTCGTTGCGCATCTGAACCAACAGGAGACATGCGCGATGGCCGCGATCACTATTTTCGAACGCCTGATCCAGGATCATGACAAGCACCGCCAGCTCATTGCCGCGATCGAGGATACGGTCGGGGCGAGCGACGAGCGCAATACGCTGTTCGAGCAATATAAGACCGACGCCACCGCGCATGCCGCAGCCGAGGAAATCACGCTGTACCACGCGCTGATGGGCGAGAGCGAAATGCGCGTCTATGCCCAGCACAGCGCCGCCGACCACCACAAGATCGGCGAATTGTTCGAGGAACTGGCCGAGGCCGACATGGGATCGTCGGGCTGGCTGACGCGCTTTGCCGCGCTCAAGACCGAATATCTCGAGCATCTCAAGGAAGAAGAGGAAACCATCTTCCCGCGCGCGCTCAAGGATCTCGGCAAGGACCGCGCGGTGGCGATGAAGGACGAGTTCAACGCTCAAAAACCCGAGGAAATCGAGCGCGCCGAATCGGGCATCGACGAAAAGATCAACGCCGAACTGTAGGAGGCGCGCGCTTTGTGCTGACCGAAGGCCCGATGATCGACGCGCATCGCGTCACGCTATCCGCCGAGGATGATTTCGACGGCTGGCGGGAGGCGGCGCGCGGGCTGGCCGAAGCGGGCATCCCACCCGCCGCGATTGCGTGGCAAGTCGAAGGCGGGACAATGGACCTGTTCGCCGGACCCGACACTTTGCCAGCGCCGGCCGGCCCGAGCTTTGCCGTACCGCGCGGCTTCGTCGATCTGGCCAAAAAGGCGATTTGTCATTCGGACCGCGAACGCTTCGCCTTGCTCTATGCGATGCTCCTCAAGCTGCGCGGCCATCGCCAGGCAATGGAGGACCGCGCCGACCCGCTGCTCGACCGGCTCGAGGCAATGGCCAAGGAGGTTCGCCGCGACGTTCACAAGATGCACGCATTCGTCCGCTTCCGTGAAGTCCAGGATGCCGAAGGAGCCCGCTTCGTCGCTTTCTTCGAACCCGATCATCACATCGTGCGCGCCACCGCAGGGTTCTTCGTACGCCGCTTCACGAGCATGCGCTGGTCGATCCTGACGCCCGAACTCAGCATCCACTGGGACGGCAAGACGCTCACCGAAGGACCCGGCGCGGTGCGCGGTGACGCGCCCGAGAGCGACCCGGTCGAGGCGGTGTGGAAGACCTATTATGCGAGCATCTTCAATCCGGCGCGGGTCAAGGTGAAGGCGATGACCAAGGAAATGCCTAAGAAATATTGGAAGAACATGCCTGAAACCGCGCTGATCGGCGAACTGCTTGCCGGCGCCCAGAAACGCGAGGCCATGATGATCGATACCTCACGTGCCCAAGGCGCGGCGCCGCCTTCCAATCTCGCCGCGAGCTGGGCGGCACTCAAGGCCGAAGCCGCGCAATGCACGCGGTGCGACCTCTACAAATGCGCCACGCAGACGGTGTTCGGCGAAGGTCCGCTCGACCCCGCGATCCTGTTCGTCGGCGAGCAGCCAGGGGACCAGGAGGACCTTGCCGGACGCCCGTTCGTCGGTCCGGCAGGGCAATTGTTCGACGCCGCATTGGTCGAGGCCGGGATCGACCGCGCCACGACCTATGTCACCAATGCGGTCAAGCATTTCAAGTTCGTCGCTCGCGGCAAGGCGCGAATTCACGCCAAGCCCGATGGCGGCGAAATCGAGGCGTGCCGGTGGTGGATCGAGCGCGAGCGCGACCTGATCCGCCCACCGCTGACCGTCGCGCTCGGCGCCACCGCGGCGCGATCGTTGATCGGCAAGGTGGTGACCATCACCAGCGTGCGCGGTGCGCCGCTGACGCTTGCCGACGGCAGCCAATGCTGGGTCACGGTCCACCCGAGCTTCCTGCTGCGCCTGCCCGACGCCGACGCGCGCCGCACCGAACGCGCGCGCTTCGTAGATGATCTCAAACGGATCCGCGACCACGCCGAACGGTTGGCGGCATAAGCTCCCGTCACAGCGTGAGCGTTTCTGGCGAGCGTGAGCGCATTTTGGGCGACGCTATAACGCAATCCGCAGCGCGGCGTGCAGCGTGCGCGGGTTGGCGGGGGTGAGATTGTCGTCGGTGTGGGTGAGCCCGATATAGTTTCGGTCGGTAAGGTTTTCGAGATTGAGTTGGAACTTTAGCCGATCGTTGAGGGTGAAATAAGCCGCCGCGTCGATCCGGGTGAAACCGGGGACTCTCACGGCGTTGGTCAAGGAGGCAAAGGTCTTCGACTGATGGACGACACCCAGTCCCAGCCCGAGCCGGTCGCTGACCTCATAGCGCCCCCAGGCCGACGCGGTGAAGGTCGGCACGCTGGCGACGCGCGTCCCCGCCACCGCCGCGGTCGTCGTGCGGGCGACCCGCGCCTGTTGCAGCGCGGCCGAGGTGGCAATCGTCAGGCGCGAGGAGAGGCGCCCCTCGGCGGTCGCTTCAAACCCCTTCGAGCGCTCGGTGCCGGTCAACACCGTCAGCAAGGTCACCGGATCGGTCGCGCGAGTGTTGGTGCGGTCGAGCAAGTAGGCCGCGAGCGTGACATCGAGCCGCCGGGTCGCCGCCCACTTCAGCCCGACTTCGCGATTGACGAACTTTTCGGGCGCGAGCGCGGCGGTATCGGGGGTCAGGCTGGAAAATTGGTCGCCCGACTGCGGCAGGAAGCTTTTCGCCCAACTGGAGTAAAGCGAGACCCGCGCATCGGGCTTGATCACCAGTCCGAGCCGCGGCGACCATGATGCATCCGAACGGCCGATATCGGCGCCCGTCATGCGATTGCGCGTATCGAGCCTGAACCAGTCGCGGCGCAGGCCGGCGAGAAGGACGATATGATCCCCGATCCGCGCCTGGTCCTGGACGTAGAGACCGATCGCGCGCGCCGTGCCGTCGACCGCGGTCGCACGCCGCGCCGGGCTGTCGCGAAACACGATCGGGGGGAGAAGGTCGCTTGACGCAAGCGGCACATTGACGCGCAACAGCGTCCCTGCGGGGTCGAAAAAGCCCTGCTGGCGATCCGAGAAGCTGGTCTGGCTGCTGAAGTCGGCGCCGAGCAACAGGGCATGCGCGATCGGACCGGTGGTAACGTCGGCGACGACGTCGTTCTGGATCAGCCGCGCCGCGCGCGTCGCGTGCGACTGGTAGGCCTCGACCAGCACGGTGCCCGCGCTCGTCGCAGGACCGGCGGCGAGCGAATTGCGGTAGAATTTGTCATAGTGACCGACCCGCGCCTTGGCGCTCCAGCGCAAATGGTCGGACAAGCGTTGCTCGACCGCGAGATCGCCGACATGCGCCGTGAAGCGCAGACGATTGACCCGCGGATTTCCGAAGAACTGGTCCTGCGCATGCTTCAGCGGGCGACCATTTCGCGACGGGATTCCGCGATCGATCACGCGACGGTCGTTGGAATATTCAAAGGCAAGATCGATCCGCGTGTTGTCGCCTGGTTCCCAGCGCAGCGTCGGATTGAGCCCGATCCGCCGGCCGTCGACAGAATCGCGGAAGCTGTCAAAGGTTTCGTGCGCTCCATTGAACCGGCCTGACAGGCGCGGCGCGAGCGGTGCGGCGAGATCGACCGTGGCGGTGGTGGCGCCGTGGGTGTCGATCGCCAGCACGGCGCTTGCGGCGCGAGCGCCGTCGGCCTTCTTGGTCACGCGATTGACCACCCCGCCCCCGCCGCCGCGCCCGAAGATCATTGCGTTCGGTCCCTTGAGCACCTCGACCCGATCGAGATTGTAGAGTCCCCGATAATATTGGACGTCGTCGCGGATGCCGTCGACGAAGAAATCGGCGGTGCTGTTCTGCCCGCGCAGGATGATCGCGTCGCGATGCCCCTCGCCCGAGGCAGCGCTGGCGCCGGGAACAAGGCGCAGGACATCGCCGATCGAGCGCAATCCCTGATCGTCGATCCGATCCCTGGTGACAATCCCGACCGCCTGCGGAACATCCCGCGGCGGCGTGTCGATCTTGGTCGCCGACCGCAGCCGGGCCGGCCGCTCCCCTACCACGATGATCGTCGCCTGAGTGTCGGCATCGACCGGGGCGGACGGGTCATCGGCGGCGAAAGCCGCTGCGGTAGCAATCAACAAAGTTGCGGCGAACACGGAAAATCCTCAGTCCAGAAACTGAGCTGCCCACTATCGCTAATGAGAAACGTTCGCAACAACATTTCGGACAAGATCGATTAAGGCCAGTCGAGCCTCGCTTGAGCCCGCCATCCTATTTCTTGCGAGTGAAATCGACGCTGACGACGTTCGATCCGTCCTCGACCGGCTCGGCGAGCGGCGAATCATTCTCGGGCTCGTCGTGGTCCTCGTGGCCGTCGACCCCATTGGCCTGGAACTTGAGTCTGAAATCGACCGCCGGGTCGACGAAGTCGGTCACCGCCGCGAACGGCACGACCAGCATCGACGGCACCCCGCCGAACGACAGCCCGACCGAGAACATCTCGTCCTCGACCTTCAAGTCCCAGAAGCGGTGCTGGATGACGATCGTCATTTCGTCGGGGAAACGTTCGGCGAGATGCTTGGGAATCTCGACCCCCGGCGCGCGGGTCTTGAAGGTGATGTAGAAATGATGCCCGCCGGGCAGTTGACCGGTCTTCTCAACCTCGTGCAGCACCCGCCCGACGACCTCGCGCAGCGCCTCCTGAACGATCTCATCATAGGGAATCAGCGATTCAGGGGTTTCGTCGGTCATCGTTTTTCGTGGTAGCGACGACGGCCAATCGGTCAAGCCGGAGTCACGCCCACCATGCCCATCGATGCCAAACAGCCCTATGACGACAACAATATTTTCGCGCGCATCCTGCGCGGCGAAGTGCCGAGCAAGACCGTGATGGAAAGCGCGCACAGCCTGGCCTTTCACGACGTCAATCCGCTCAGCCCGATCCATGTGTTGATCATCCCCAAGGGCGCCTACGTCTGCTGGGACGATTTCGCGGCCAAGGCGTCCGACGCCGAGATCGCCGATTTCACCCGCACCATCGGCAAGGTCGCCGCGCAGCTCGGCGCCGACGCGCAAGGCTATCGCCTGCTCAGCAACAGCGGCAAGCGCGGTGGGCAGGAAGTGCCCCACCTCCACGTTCATCTGTTCGGCGGGGCGCCGCTCGGGCCGATGCTGGCGAAATAACGATCTCTCCCGCCGGGATTGGGTTGGTTGAGAGCGACCAAATCAGCGAGTCTTCGCTGTCCTGCTCACCCTCACCCCGGCCCTCTCTCAGCGACTCAGGGAGAAGAAGGCTTGCCCCTTGCGTCCGAGCCGCTAGGCTCCGCCCCAAAGCAACACCGGCCGACCGCACGGCGTGAACATACCGCAAGGGGACGAACATGATATTCGACCGTGTCAAATCGCTCGACGCCATTTTGGCGACGGCCGAGAAGAAGGGGCTGCACCGTTCGCTCGGCGCGTTCCAGCTGACCATGCTGGGGGTCGGCGCGGTCATCGGCACGGGCATTTTCGTGCTCACGTCGGAAGCGGCGCAGAAAGCCGGCCCGGGAATGCTGATCAGCTTCATCATCGCCGGCTTTGTCTGCGCCGTCGCCGCGCTATGTTATTCCGAACTTGCCTCGATGGTCCCGGTATCGGGATCGGCCTACACCTACACTTACGCCGTGATGGGCGAGTTGATGGCGTGGATGGTCGGCTGGGCGCTGATCCTCGAATATGCCGTCGGTGCTTCCGCCGTGGCGGTGGGCTGGTCGGGATATTTCGTTGGCTTCATGAGCCATATCAACGACTTCCTGCCCTTCATCCCGAACGTCACGATCGCCAAGGAATTTGCCGTCGGTCCAAGCCAGGGCGGCTTCATCAACTTGCCGGCGGTGATCATCTCGATCCTCGTCACCGGGCTGCTGATCCTTGGCACGACCGAAAGCGCGCGCGTCAATGCCGTGTTGGTGCTGATCAAGGTGGCCGCGCTGACGCTGTTCATTGCGCTCACCGTCCCGGTCATGAACGGCGCCCAATTCCATCCCTTCATCCCCAACGGCTGGGGCACGATCGGCGTGGTCGGCGCGGCGTCGTCGATCTTCTTCGCCTACGTCGGCTTCGACGCGGTCTCCACTGCGGCCGAGGAAACCAAGAACCCGCAGCGCAACGTGCCCATCGGGCTGGTCGGCAGCCTGTTGTTCTGCACCGTGTTCTACATCCTCGTCGCTGCCGGTGCGATCGGCACGATCGGCGGGCAGCCGATCATGGGGCCGGGCGGCGTTCCGTTTCCGGCGGGATCGGAAGAGCTCGCGC
>CAXSCF010000094.1:0-7361 GCA_964235815.1 uncultured Sphingomicrobium sp. | reverse complement strand
GCCGCACGGGCACCGACGGGTCGCGCTCGCTCGGCTTGAGGATGAACGCATTGCCCGTCGCGATGGCGACCCCGAACATCCACATCGGGATCATCGCCGGGAAGTTGAACGGGGTAATCCCGGCGCCGATGCCCAATGGCTGGCGCATCGAGTAAACGTCGATCCCGGGCCCGGCGCCGTGGGTATACTCGCCCTTCAGCGCATGCGGGATGCCGCAGCAGAACTCGATCACTTCCAATCCGCGCTGGATATCGCCCTTGGCGTCGGCGATGACCTTGCCATGCTCCGACGAGAGCAAGGCGGCGAGCTCGTCCATGTTCTGCTCGATCAGCACCTTGTAATTGAACATGACGCGCGCGCGGCGTTGCGGGTTGGTCGCCGCCCAGCCGGGCTGGGCGGCCTTGGCGGCGTCGATCGCACGGTCGAGCGTAATGCTCGTCCCCAGCGTTACCGTCGCCTGGACCTCGCCGTCGGACGGGTTCCAGATGTCGCTCGTGCGGCTGCCGTCGGCGAGGCTGGCGCCGTTGATGAAATGCTCGATGCTGCGCATGGGGGACATCCTTCACTTGATTTTGCCGCCGCCCTAGCCAAGCCCGCCCGCGAATGCCAGCGTGGGGCGACGAGGAGATGATCGTATGCGTTTGTTGTTGCTTGCCGCTTTGCTGTCGACCGGTGCGGTTGCCGCGCCGACCCCCCAGGACCAGCGGCTCGCGACGATCGCCAAGGCGGTCAGCGCGGCGCGGATCAAGGCTGACGTCGTCAAGCTGGTCAGCTTCGGCACGCGCCACACTTTGTCCTCGCAGACCGATCCCAAGCGCGGCATCGGGGCGTCGCTCAAGTGGAGCGAGAGCGAATTGCGCAAGCTCGGGCTCGAGGTCGTCACCCCGTCCGAGATGATCGGCGGCGCGCGCGTGCCCACCCCGGTCAGGATCACCGACGTCCTCGCCATCCAGCGCGGCACCGAGCGTCCCAATGACGTGGTCATTATCTCGGGCCACATCGACAGCCGCGTCAGCGACGTCATGAACGCCACCGCCGATGCGCCGGGCGCCAATGACGACGGCTCGGGCGTCGCCGCGGTGCTCGAAGCGGCGCGGATCCTGTCGAAGCACAAATTCCCCGGCACGATCGTCTACGCCGTGCTGATGGGCGAGGAGCAGGGGCTGTTCGGGGGCAAGGTCCTCGCCAATTACGCCACGGCGCAGCGCTGGAACGTCATCGCCAACCTCAACAACGACATCATCGGCAACAGCTGCGGCTCCGACGGGGTTTGCGACGCGAAAACCGTGCGCGTCTTCTCCGAAGGCCCGCGCTGGCAGGGCCACGACGCCCTCGCCGGCCCCCAGCGCAGCCTCGGCGGCGAGAACGACTCCCCCTCGCGCAATATCTCGCGCTTCCTCGACACCCTCGCCGAGCGCCACCCCGAAATCGGCCTCGACGTGATGCAGGTGTGGCGCAACGACCGCTTGGGCCGCGGCGGCGACCACACCGAATTGCTCAACGCCGGCTTCCCCGCCGTCCGCCTCTCGGTCGCGGTCGAGAATTATCACCAGCAGCACCAGGACCTGCGCACCGAAAAAGGCGTCACTTTCGGCGACACCGTCGCGGTCATGGACTTCCCCTACCTAACCAAAGTCACCCGCCTCAACACCGCCGCCCTCGCCGCCCTCGCCAGCGCCCCGCCGCCGCCCGAACCGACCGTCGAAGGGGCGGTGAGCACCGATACGACTTTGAAGTGGAACATCGACGACGAGTCATCGGAATATTACGTGGTCCGTTGGCGGCGAACTGACGCCAAGCAATGGCAGGAAAAGAAGGTCGCTTATTTGGGTGCCAGCTCAGAGCTGGGACAGCACACAAGCTGCACCGGCTCGCAGACAGACCCAGCAACTGGCAAGGCTATTGCCGTTGGCTGCTCATCCCAATTTACGCTCCCCCACATCCGCGTCGACGATTGGGTGTTCGGGGTCTCCTCGGTCAGCGGCGACGGCTTCGAAAGCCCCGTCGCCAGCGCCGTCCCCGGCGGCGCCTTCAAACCCTACGCGCCCCCGGCGAAGCCGAGATAATTTTACACGAAGGCACGAAGGAGAAGTGAAGCCGCGAAGCCGTGCTGCACCCTTCGCGCCTTTCCTTTTCTCCTTCGTGCCTTCGTGTGAAAACCTGATCGCTCCACCCGGCCCCGCGCCAGCCGCGAAGAAAATAGGCCGTCACCCCGGCCTTGAGCCGGGGTCCACCTTCCTTTCTCGTGCATTTGCCCCGAAAGAAGGTGGATGCCGGGTCAAGCCCGGCATGACGAAGAAAGTGACCATGCCCCGCCAAAACCGCCCGCCTTCGGGCCTCCCCTCGCCCAAGCAGATCCTCGATTTCATCGCGCAGTCGGGCAAACCCGCCGGCAAGCGCGAGATTGCGCGCGCGTTCAACTTGTCGGGCCATGACAAGATCATGTTGAAGGCAATGTTGAAGGACATGGCCGACGAGGGCCTGATCGACAGCGCCCCCGGCCGCGCCTTTCACAAGGCAGGCGGGGTGCCCAAGGTGACCGTGCTGCGGGTCGTCTCGATCGAGGACGGGCAGGTCCTCGCCACCCCCGAAAGCTGGCACGCCGATACCCCGGCGCCGCGCCTGCGCGTGATCGAGCGCGGCCGCCGCTCGGCGCTCGCGCTCAACGATCGCATCCTCGCGCGGACCGAAGAGGCCGGCAATGGCCATGTCGCGCATGTCATGAAAAAGCTTGAGCGCTCGGCCGACCTCGTGCTCGGTGTGGTGCGCGCCGACGGCGACCGCTTGTTCCTGTCGCCCGTCGACAAGCGCGAGCGCCGCGAATTCGCCATCACCGACTTGAAGGACGCCCAGCCCGGCGACCTCGTCCTCGCCGAACCGGGAGGCAAGCCGCCGCGCTTCACCGCGCGGATCGACGCCGTCCTCGGCGACCCCTTCGCCCCGCGCAGCTTTTCGATGATCGCGATCCACAAGCACGGCCTGCGCGACGAATTCCGCGACAGCGCGATCGACGAAGCCCGCGACGTCGCCACCCGCGACCTCGGCGAGCGCGAAGACCTCACCCATTTGCCGATCGTCGCGATCGATCCCGAAGACGCGCGCGATCACGACGACGCGATCTGGGCGCAGGCCCGCGCCGACGGCGGGTGGGACGCGATCGTCGCCATCGCCGACGTCAGCTTCTACGTCCGCCCCGGCAGCGAGCTCGACCGCGAAGCGCGCGCGCGCGGCAATTCGGTCTATTTCCCCGACCGTGTCGTCCCCATGCTGCCTCACGAATTGTCGTCGGACATCTGCTCGCTGAAAGAGGGCAAGGTTCGCGCCGCGCTCGCCTGCCACCTCGTCATTGGAGCCGACGGCGCGTTGAAATCATGGCGCTTCTCCCGCGCCAAGATTTGCGTAGCCGCAAACATTTCCTATGAGAATGCACAAGCGGAGATCGACGCCGGCGAAGACACGCCGTTGCACAGCAATGCTCTACTCCAACTCTGGGCATGCTGGGCAGCGCTGCTCGCCGCGCGCAACCGCCGCGAGCCGCTCGAGCTCGACCTCCCCGAGCGCCGCGTCGTGCTCGACGAGAAGGGCCGCATCATGTCGGTCGCCCCGCGCGAACGCCTCGACGCGCATCGGCTGGTCGAGGATTTTATGATCGCCGCCAACGTCGCCGCGGCCAAGACGCTCGAGAAGAAAAAGGCGCCCGTGATGTACCGCGTTCACGAAGCGCCGGGCCGCGAGAAACTCGTCGCGCTTAAGGATTATCTCGCCACTTTCGAGGTCGAATTCGCGCTCGGCCAGGTGGTCAAGCCCGCGACCTTCAACCACATCCTCGCGCGCGTCGGCGAGCATGACGCGCGCCCCGAGATCATGGAGCAGGTCCTGCGCACCCAGATGCAGGCGCGCTACGGCCCCGAAGCGCTCGGCCACTTCGGGCTCGCGCTGCCGAGCTACGCGCACTTCACCTCGCCGATCCGCCGCTACGCCGATCTCCTTGTTCATCGCGCTTTGGTCAGCGCTTACCAGCTGGGGGAGGGTGGGCTGCCCGGCAGCGACGCCGACAATTTCGCCGCCGTCGGCGAGGCCATCTCGATGCTCGAGCGGCGCGCGATGGAGGCCGAGCGCGACACCGTCGATCGCTATGTCGCGGCGTTCCTCGCCGACCGCGTCGGGCAGATCCTGCCATGCCGCATCTCGGGGGTGCAGAGCTTCGGCTTCTTCGCCACGGTCGAAGGGCTGGGCGGCGACGGGCTCGTCCCCGCCGCGATCCTTGGCTCGGAATATTTCCGTTATGACGAGAAAGCGCGCGCCTTGATCGGCGACGACACCGGCACGACCTTCCGCCAGGGCCAGAAGATCGACCTCAAATTGTCCGAGGCCAATCCGGCGTCGGGCGCGCTCAAGTTCGAATTGCCGGAGGGCAGATATGGTGGCGGCAGCCCGCGCGGCTCGGCGCGCCGGGATCGGATGCGCGGGGGGCCGGGCAAGCCGTCGAGCGGCCCGCCGAGGCGCGGCCGCCCCGCCAACATCCGCCACCAGGGCAAGCGCTAAGGGAACTTCGTCCGCGCACAAGGCTTCAACGAACATGGAAAAGCATAAGATCGCCATCGTCATCGGCTCGCTTCGCAAGGACAGCGTCAACCGCAAGGTCGCACAGGCGATGTGCGCCATCGCGTCGGACCGCCTCGACTGCACGATGGTCGAGATCGGCGACCTGCCGTTGTTCAACCCGGATATCGAGTCCAGTCCGCCGCCCGCCTGGATCGCGTTCAAGACCGCCGTCGCCGCAGCCGATGGCGTGCTGTTCGTTACCCCCGAATATAATCGCACCATCCCCGGCGCGCTCAAGAATGCGATCGACGTCGGCTCGCGCCCCTACGGCCAGAGCGCGTGGGAGAAAAAACCCGCCGCGGTCGTCACCGCCTCGCCCGGCGGAACCGGCGGCTTCGGCTGCAACCACGCGCTTCGCCAGGCGTGCGTGTTTCTCGACATGCCGGTGATGCAGCAGCCCGAGGCCTATCTTGGTCACGTCACCGACAAGTCATTCGCCGAGGACGGCTCGCTGAGCGACCCCGCGCTGGCCAAGCTGGTCGAGAAGATCGTCAATGCGTTCGTCGATTGGGTCGGGTTGATCAAGGCCGGCCGCGCCCAACTCGCCCGCGACAGCGCGCACCAGTCCTAGGTGACGCGTGCCCGCCGGCGAAAGCGCGGCTGGTCATGACCGCGGGTGTCGATAAGTTCGGCAAGGATGTCGACCGCGCGCCACACTTCGGCAAAGCCGGTGTAGAGCGGCGCGAAGCCGAAACGGATGAGGTCGGGCTCGCGATAATCGCCGATCACCCCGCGCTCGATCAGCGCCTGCATCAGCGGATAGGCGTCGTCATGCGTGAACACCAAATGGTTGCCGCGGTCACCTCGCGGACTGGCGAGGGTCAGCTGCGGGCACTTGTCCTCGACCAGCGCGATGAACAGGTCGCTCAACCGTCGTGACTTGGCCTCCACATTCGCCATCGCGACACCGTCGAAGGTCCCCAGCCCGGCCTCGAGCGCGGCCATCGCCAGCACTGACGGCGTCCCCGTTTGGAACCGCATGATCCCAGCCGCGGGGCGATAATCGGTCTCGAACGCGAATGGCGCGGCATGCCCCAGCCACCCTGACAACGGCTGGGTCAACTGGTCCTGTAATGCCTCGGCGACGAACAGGAACGCCGGCGCGCCGGGTCCGCCATTAAGATATTTATATCCGCACCCGACCGCCAGGTCCGCCTCAGCGGCGTTCAGATCGACCACCATTGCCCCCGCGCTGTGCGACAGGTCCCACAGCATCAGCGCGCCAGCGGCATGCGCGGCCGCGGTGATCGCCGCCATGTCGTGGCGGCGCGCAGTGCGGTAATCGACATGGGTCAGCATCACGACCGCGGTGTCGGCGTCGATCGCGCGCGCGAGGTCGTCGGCCGCCACCGTCCGCAGCTTGACCCCGGTCAGCCCGCCGAGCCCCTGCGCAATATAGAGGTCGCTCGGAAAATTGCCTGCCTCGCTCAGGATGGTCGAGCGGCCGGGCCGCGCAGCGCAGCCCGCGGCGAGCAATTTGAACAGATTGACCGAGGTCGAGTCGGCGACGAGCACCTCGCCGGGCCTGGCGCCGATGAGGGGCGCGATGCGATCGCCCAGGCGCTGCGGCGCGCCGATCCAGTCATGCGTATTCCAGCTGGCGATGAGGTCGTCGCCCCATTCGCGCTCGATCGTCTGCGCGACGGCTGCGGCGGTCGCGCGGGGCAAGGCGCCCAGGCTGTTGCCGTCGAGGTAGATGACCCCGTCGGGCAAGACGAACCGCGCGCGGCAATGCGCCAGCGGATCGGCGGCATCGTGAGCGCGGGCTTCGTCGAGCGTCACGGCTTGAGCCCCCTACAGCTTGGGCAAGGTGACGCCGCGCTGGCCCATATATTTGCCGGCGCGGTCGCGATAGCTCGTCTCGCACCGTTCATTGCCCTTGAGGAACAGGAACTGGCATGCGCCCTCGTTGGCGTAGATCTTGGCCGGCAGCGGGGTGGTGTTCGAAAATTCGAGCGTCACATGCCCCTCCCAGCCGGGTTCGAGCGGGGTGACGTTGACGATGATCCCGCACCGCGCATAGGTCGATTTGCCGAGGCAGATCACCAGCACATCCTCGGGCACCCGGAAATATTCGACCGTCCGGGCGAGCGCGAAGCTATTGGGCGGGATGATGCAGCAATCGGTCTTGCGATCGACGAAGCTGTTGGCGGCGAAGTTCTTGGGATCGACGATCGCGCTGTCGACGTTGGTAAAAATCTTGAACTCGTCCGAAACGCGCGCGTCATAGCCATACGACGACAGCCCATAGGAAATGCACCCGTCGCGCCGCTGCGCTTCGACGAACGGCTCGATCATCGCATGCGTGGTCGCCTGTTTGCGAATCCAGCGGTCGGACAAGATGCTCATGGTGCTGGCCTAGCGGGCACCCCGCGCCCCTTCAATCGGCATCGCCAGGGATTGTATGAGCAGGCGCGTGATCGGGTACGAAAATTGTTCACACGAAGGCACGAAGAAGAAGCCAAGGCGCGAAGGCGAATTTTTCTTCGCGCCTTATTTTCTTTGACTTCGTGCCTTCGTGTGAACCCGTCCTTCCCTTTCTATCCACAGGCCCTTCCACGAAAATCGGGGGGCGGCGGCTTCATCATGGGGCGGGACATGCTAGGGTCCGGATATGGCCGAAATCATCCGACTCAATGAATCCGCGGAAATCCCCGCGTCCCCGTCGCTCCCGCAGAACATCGAGGCCGAGGCAGCGCTTCTCGGCGCGCTGATGATCGACAACCGGCTCGTCGAGGACGTCCAGCTGCGCTTGA
>CAXSCF010000093.1:0-7363 GCA_964235815.1 uncultured Sphingomicrobium sp. | reverse complement strand
TCGAATCGGAAAATCCGAAGAAGGACATCTTCATGTACATCAACTCGCCGGGCGGTGTCGTCACGGCGGGCCTCGCGATCCACGACACGATGCAATATATCCGGCCCAAGATCGGCACGGTGTGCATCGGCCAGGCTGCGTCGATGGGCAGCTTTTTGTTGGCTGCGGGCGAGCCGGGCATGCGGATCGCTTTGACCAACAGCCGGATCATGGTCCATCAGCCGTCGGGCGGGGCGCAGGGCATGGCGTCGGATATCGAAATCCAGGCGCGCGAGATCCTGCGCATGCGCAAGCGGCTCAACGAGCTTTATGCCAAATATACCGGCAAGCCGCTCGACGAGCTGGAGAAAGCGATGGACCGCGATACCTTCCTCGAGGCCGATGAAGCCAAGGAATTCGGGATCATCGACCAAGTGTTCGATCGCCGTCCCGACGCCGGCAGCGACGATTCCAGCGGAGCGGCCGACGTTACACCGGCGTAAGCATCACCGATTTGTGGCTTGCTCGGCACAAGGGCGCGCCTTAGCCCCGTCGCCGATGCGGCGGGGCTTTTGCGTCTTTCGAGGAGAAGGTTGAAGTCCGCCAGATCGCCGCCTTGCCATATCGCCGTTCGGGAAAATCGAACGACCGGATCGAAATCCTGCTGATCACGTCGCGCGACACCGGGCGCTGGGTCCTGCCCAAGGGCAATCCGATTTTCGGCCTGTCGTCGCGGCGCGCGGTCGCCATCGAAGCCGAGGAGGAAGCGGGGGTGCGCGGAACCGTCGCCAAGAAGCCGCTCGGCCAATTTCCCTATCGCAAATGGACCAACTCGACGACCTTCGCGATCGCCGAGGTCGAGGTGTTCGCGCTCAAGGTGCGCAAGCAATTGACCAAATATAAGGAACAGACCGAACGCGAACGCCGCTGGGTCGATCGCGCCGAGGCCGCGACCATGGTCGATGAGCCCGAGCTTCGTGATATCCTGCTTGCTGCTGCGCTTCCCTAGGAACTTCGCCGATCCGTCGCGCGTAACGCTCGAGCCTGTTCATGGAGCTTTCAATGACCCAGACCGACGTGTCCGACGCCCATACCGCAATGCCACCACTCGCCGGCAAGCGGGTCATCATCAGCGGCGGGACGACCGGTATCGGACGCGCCACCGCGACCCTCCTTGCCGGCGACGGCGCCAAAGTGTTCATCTGTGGGCGCGACAAACAATATCTGGCTGACGCGCTGGCCCGCATCCGCGAGGTCGGGGACGGCGAGGGAATCGCCCTGGATCTCGCGGAGGAGGGCAATGTCGAACGATTTTTCGAGGCTGCCGAGCAGTATCTCGGCGGGATCGACGTCGCCATCATCAACGCCGCGATCCCGGCCACGGGCCTGTCGAGCATGACTGCCGCCGACGTGCGCTATGCGATCGCGGTCGATTTCACGGCCTATATGATGAGCGCGCATGCCGCGCAGGAACGGATGCTGGCGGGCGACATCGTGCTGGTCGGGTCGATGTCGGCGCATGTGCTGGGGCCCAGCTCGACGGTCTATGCCGGGATCAAGGCTGGCATTGCGGGATTTTCCGAGGCTTTGCGGCGCGAGCTCGGGCCCAAGGGGATCAAGGTCGCCTTGGTCGAACCGGGCAAGACCGGGGCCGATTTCCAGTCGCCGGATATTTCCCCCGACCAGCAGGCCGAGCTGATCAATCAGGAAAAGATGCTCCGCGCGGAGGATATTGCGGTCGGCATTCACTTCATCCTGACCCAGCCTTCGCGCACCGTGGTGCAACAACTGGTCATGGTGCCGCGCGCGCAGGACGAATAGCGTGGTCGCCCTTGCGACCGGCCGGCGTCCGCTCCATATTCAGGACAAGAAATCAGGCTGGGGCGGGGTGTTAACCGAACCCACAGTTTGATTGTGCGACAAACCGGTCTAGCATGACCGCTCGGTCAACAGCCGAGCTGAGACAAGGGACGATATGACCAAGCTATCCGGCGGCGGCGACAGCAAGAGCACACTCTACTGCAGCTTCTGCGGCAAATCGCAGCACGAGGTGCGGAAACTCATCGCCGGGCCGACCGTGTTCATCTGCGATGAATGCGTCGAATTGTGCAACGATATCATCCGCGAGGAGACCAAGTCGGCTCTCGTGAAAACGAGGGATGGCGTCCCAACTCCAGGCGAGATTTACAAAGTGCTGGACGATTATGTGATCGGCCAGAAGCGCGCCAAGCGAGTCCTGTCGGTCGCTGTCCACAATCACTACAAGCGGCTCAATCACGGCGCCAAGACCGGCAATGAGGTCGAACTCGCCAAATCTAACATCCTGCTCATCGGCCCGACCGGTTGCGGCAAGACCCTGCTCGCCCAGACGCTGGCGCGGATTCTCGACGTGCCGTTCACAATGGCCGACGCGACCACGCTGACCGAGGCCGGCTACGTCGGCGAGGATGTCGAGAACATCATCCTCAAATTGCTCCAGGCGTCTGATTATAATGTCGAAAAGGCCCAGCGCGGGATCGTCTATATCGACGAAATCGACAAGATCAGCCGCAAGTCGGACAATCCCTCGATCACCCGCGACGTCTCGGGCGAGGGCGTCCAGCAGGCTTTGCTCAAGCTGATGGAAGGCACCACAGCGAGCGTTCCGCCGCAGGGCGGGCGCAAGCATCCGCAGCAGGAATTCCTCCAGGTCGACACGACCAACATATTGTTTATCTGCGGCGGCGCGTTTGCCGGGCTCGACAAGATCATCGGCGACCGCCTCCAGGGCAAATCGATCGGTTTCGGCGCGCATGTCGCCGCGCCGGAGGATCGCCGCCAGGGCGAGACATTGAA
Source organism: uncultured Sphingomicrobium sp. (assembly GCA_964235815.1). GTDB lineage: Bacteria > Pseudomonadota > Alphaproteobacteria > Sphingomonadales > Sphingomonadaceae > Sphingomicrobium. The sequence goes on along the minus strand of CAXSCF010000093.1, from coordinate 4,549 downwards.
ATCGACCGAGCCCGAGGATCTGCTCAAGTTCGGGCTGATCCCTGAATTCGTCGGCCGCCTGCCGGTCATCGCCACGCTCGAGGACCTCGACGAGACCGCGCTCGTGAAAATCCTGATCGAGCCGAAGAACGCGCTGGTGAAGCAATATCAGAAGCTGTTCGACATGGAGGATGTCGAGCTGGCCTTTTCCGACGACGCGCTCCACTCGGTCGCCAAGCGCGCGATCGAACGCAAGACCGGCGCCCGGGGCTTGCGCTCGATCATCGAAAGCATCCTGCTCGACACGATGTTCGACCTGCCGTCGATGGACGGGGTCGATGAAGTCCACGTCGACAAGGATGTCGTCGACGGCCGCAAGGAACCGGTGCGGGTCTACGCCAAGAAGGACAAGCAGACTGCGTCGGGCGGCGACGCGGCCTGATCAGGCGTGATCCCCTCGGTGGGCCTGTTCGATACAGGGCCGCTGCGCCTTTTCCCGGCGGCGCTGCGCGAACCACGCCGCGCCGTGCTGGCGATCCTGATCGGCGCATCGTTGAGCATCGTCGGCAGCCTTGCGCTGGCGGCTGCGGCCAATTTCGTTGCCCCGCACCTCGCCAAGCCCTCTTTCCCGGCGCATGGCGTGACGGCATTCGCGCTGCTGGTGCTGTTCGCTCCAACAACCGAAACGCTGATCATGGCGGGGGTGCTGAGCCTTCTCGCCAAAATGCTTTCGCCGACCCACGCGGTGCTTGCCAGCGCCTTGCTGTGGGGGATCGCCCATTCGCTTCAGGCGGTCGCGTGGGGCCTGATTATCTGGTGGCCATTCCTGATTTTCTCGACGCTCTTCATGGTCTGGCGCCAGCGCGGCTTCTGGGCCGGATTCGGTGTCGCGGCGACCACTCACGCACTCCAGAACGTCATGCCCGCGATCCTCGTCGCCTTCGGCGACTAGGCTATAGCACTCCGGGGATGATCCGCTTCACGCGCTTGGCATAGGCGCCATAGTCCTCGCCGAACATGTCGCGCAGCAGGCGTTCTTCGGCGCGGATTCGGACCCAGGTGCCGATCGCAAACAAGGGAATTGCGACGGTCAGCGCGATCGCACGGTTGGTCGCCATCGCCAGCGCGAAGAGGACGAGCGCCATCGCCAGATAGATCGGGTTGCGGACCCACGCGAACGGACCCCAAGTGACGAGTTGGTGATCGGCGCGGGTTTTCGCCATGATCGCCCAATTGGCGCCCATCGCACGCGCGGCGCAGGCGAACAGGGCCACAGCCGCGATCATCAGTAGCGCGACCGTTATCACGCGCGGCAGGTCGACTGACCGATAAGCGACGATCGTCAGCGGTCCCGCGGGAATCAGCCCGAAGCTCATGGCCTGCAGCGCGACCCCAATTAGCGAGCCACGCTGCCGGCGCCCCCCGGCGGGTGCCGCGCCGCGCCCGATCCGGGTAAGCAACACCGCCAGGGCAAATGCCGCCATTCCCGCCATCATCGCGATCAGCGACGCCGCGTCTGTCGTTACTCGTTCGAACACCGTACATCTCCCCGCATCACCCTGCCTGATCGCCGCGCTCCGCGACAGCCAGTTGTTGCGCTCGCCCGTGCGCCCTCCCATATGACGGTCATGACCACCCAAACCTTTCCCGTCCTGCCGCTGCGTGACATCGTCGTCTTCCCACAGCGCATCGTGCCCTTGTTCGTCGGGCGCGAAAAATCGGTCGCCGCGCTCGAAGCGGCGATGGCCGACGACAAGCAATTGTTTCTCGTCGCCCAGCTTGATCCGAGCGAGGACGATCCCGACCGCGACGCGCTCTACGACCTGGGCGTGATCGCGACCGCGATGCAGCTGCTCAAACTGCCCGACGGTACGGTACGTGTCCTTGTCGAGGGCGTCCAGCGCGCACGCCTGGTCCAGTTGATCGACGCCGAAGGGCATCAGTCCGCCGAGGTCGAAGTGGTCGAGGATCTCGAGGGGAATGCCACCGAGACGAACGCATTGATGCGATCGGTGATCGACCAGTTCGAAAATTACGCCAAGCTCAATAAGCGACTGCCCGCCGAAACCTCGATGCAGCTGACCGAGATCGACAATCCCTCGATACTCGCCGACGCGGTTGCGTCGAACCTGTCGATCAAGGTCGCCGACAAACAGGCGCTGCTCGGCGAGCTCAACCCCGGGCGCCGGCTCGAAATGGTGTTCGCCTTCATGGAGGGCGAACTTGGCGTGCTCCAGGTCGAAAAGAAGATCCGCAGCCGGGTCAAGCGCCAGATGGAGAAGACCCAGCGCGAATATTACCTCAACGAGCAGTTGAAGGCGATCCAGCGCGAGCTTGGCAATGAGGGCGAGGAGGGCGGCGACGAGCTTGCCGAACTGGCGCAAAAGATTCGCAAGACGCGTCTCAGCAAGGAAGCCCGCAACCGCGCCAATTCCGAGTTCAAGAAACTCAAGGCGATGGCGCCGATGTCGGCCGAAGCGACCGTCGCGCGCAATTATCTCGATGTGCTGCTTGGGCTGCCGTGGGGCAAGAAAAGCCGGCTCAAGCGCGACATCGCCGAGGCCCAGGCGATCCTTGACGAGGATCATTACGGGCTTGAAAAGGTCAAGGACCGGATCGTCGAATATCTCGCGGTCCAGGCCCGCACCAACCGCCTGAAGGGGCCGATCCTGTGCCTCGTCGGCCCGCCCGGCGTTGGCAAGACCAGCCTTGGTCGCTCGATCGCAAAGGCGACCGGTCGCGAATTTGCCCGGCAATCGCTCGGTGGCGTGCGCGACGAGGCCGAGATTCGCGGCCATCGCCGGACCTATATCGGCTCGCTCCCGGGCAAGATCATCTCCAACCTCAAAAAATCGGGAACGTCGAACCCGTTGTTCCTGCTCGACGAGATCGACAAGCTTGGCCAGGACTTCCGCGGCGACCCGGCGTCGGCGCTGCTCGAAGTCCTCGACCCCGAGCAGAATTCAAAATTCCAGGATCATTATCTCGAACTCGATTACGATCTGTCGGACGTCATGTTCGTGACCACCGCGAACAGCCTCGACATGCCCCAGGCCCTGCTTGACCGGATGGAGATCATCCGCCTCGAGGGCTATACCGAGGACGAAAAGGTCGAAATTGCGCGCCGTCATCTAATCCCCAAGCAAATGGAGGCGCACGGCCTGAAGGCCGAGGAACTGGCCTTCGCCGAGGATGGGCTGCGAGCGATCATCCGCAACTTCACGCGCGAGGCCGGGGTGCGGACGCTCGAGCGCGAACTGGCCAAGGTGGCGCGCAAGTCGCTGCGTCGGATCCTCGAGAAAAAGGTCGAACGGGTCGATCTTACTGCGGACAATGTCGGTGAGTTCCTCGGCGTCACGCGTTACCGTTACGGAGTGGGCGAGGAAGAAGATCAGATCGGGGCGGTCACCGGGCTTGCCTGGACCGAGGTGGGTGGAGAATTGCTGACGATCGAGGCGGTCACCGTGCCGGGCAAGGGCGCGATCAAGACGACCGGCAAATTGGGCGAGGTGATGACCGAATCGATCGCCACCGCGATGAGCTTCGTCAAGGCGCGCAGCCCTAGCTATGGCGTCAAGCCGTCAATCTTTGGGCGCAAGGACATTCACGTCCATCTGCCCGAAGGCGCGGTGCCAAAGGACGGGCCATCGGCGGGGATCGGCATGGTTACCGCGATGATTTCGACCTTGTCGGGCATCCCCGTTCGCCGCGACGTCGCGATGACCGGCGAAGTGACGCTGCGCGGACGCGTCCTCCCGATCGGCGGCCTCAAGGAAAAACTGCTCGCCGCCTTGCGCGGGGGGATCAAGACGGTGTTCATCCCCCAAGAGAATGAAAAGGATTTGGTCGAGATCCCGGCGTCGGTGAAGGACAAGCTCGAGATCATCCCCGTTAGTCACGTCGATGAAGTCCTGGCGCGCGCGCTCAGCCGCGCGCTGATCCCGATCGAATGGACCGATGCCGATGATCAGGCGACCGAGCCGGTGCTTCATCCGCCAGTCGGTGGAGATGGTGCGCCAGTTCGCCATTGAAGCCTTTGACTTGGGCCGCCATTCTCGATTTAAGGGCGAAAGCGCGACCGTGTATCTCGGTGGTGTACAACCGGGGAGTTTGATGCCCATGAACAAGCAGGAATTGATTGGCCACGTTGCCGACCGCGCCGGCCTGTCGCGCAACGACGCCGCGCGCGCGGTCGAAACGATGCTCGAAGTCGTCACGGCGACCCTCAAGCGAGGCGATGAGGTTCGGCTCGTCGGCTTTGGCAATTTCTCGGTGACCCGGCGCAAGGCCTCGACCGGGCGCAATCCGCGCACCGGCGAGCCGATGCAGATCAAGGCTAGCAGCCAGCCCAAATTCCGTCCCGGCAAGGTCCTGAAGGACGCGGTTCAATAGCGATCGAGCGATTGTTTGCCGTTCGTCCCGACCCGCCGTCGGGCTTCAACAGGGCTCGACACGAACGCTTTTCCGCGATGAGCTAGACACGTTCGAAGCGCTCGCTTAAGGGCGCTTCGTCCGGGCATGGGCGCGTAGCTCAGTGGTAGAGCACACCCTTCACACGGGTGGGGTCGCA
>CAXSCF010000092.1:0-7451 GCA_964235815.1 uncultured Sphingomicrobium sp. | reverse complement strand
TCGGCCAGCCCGCTCCAGTCGCGCGCCGCGACCCCGCGCCGGGTGGCGGCGGCGGCGGCAAAGTCGGTCAACTCGGGCGGGAACAGGAACAGCGTGGGATCGCTGCTGGTCAGCATCACCACCAATTGTTCGACATAAGCGTCACGACCGCCAAAGCTGGTCGGCAGCGGCAGCGGCACCGGCCACAGCCCGGCATAGATTGCGCCAAAGAAGCAGGCCGCGAATTCAGGACCGGTCTCGGCGATGAGCGCGAGCCGGTCGCCCGCGGCCAGCCCCAAAGTCATGAACCGCCGGGCGTGGGCCAGCGCATCGTCGCGCAGTTCGGCATAAGGGTAAGCCCGCTCGAGCCGCCCCCGCGCGTCGTGGAAATTCATTCCCCGCCGCCCGCTCGCGGCATAATCGAGCGCTTCGCCCAGGGTCGCGAAATCGGCGATCCGCCGCGGCAGGCTGTCGTCCGTCGGGGTCATTGCCGCAAGCGCCGGAGGAACGGCGAGGCCGGTGTCGATCGAGGCAGTGCGGTCGAGCAAATTAAATCCTTGGGTCCGTTGATCCTGTCGCCGGCAACCAGGCCGCCATCGGCCACGCGGACATGGCCAGCTAGCGTGGTGCCGTCCTACTGTGGCACAAACAAGGCGAATGACCGACCCGCGCGCCCCCCGCAAGCCCCCGCGTCCGCTCGATCCCGCGCGGCTCGAGGAGCTTGCCGTGGCCTATGTCGGACGCTTCGCGACGACCCGCGCCAAGCTCGCCTTTTACCTCGTGCGCAAGCTCCGCGAAAAGGGCTGGGACGGGGGCGTGCCCCCGGCGATCGAGCCGCTGGTCGAGAAACTGGCGCGGCTCGGCTACGTCGACGATGCCGCCTTTGCGGTCGCCAAGGCGCGGATGCTCGGTCAGCGCGGCTATGGCGAGCGCCGCGTCGGGGCGGCCCTGCGCCAGGCCGGTGTGGGAGAGACCGACGGCGCCCCCGCGCGCGCGCTGGCGATCGACGGCGCGGCCGCCGCCGCGGTGCGCTATGCCCAACGCCGCCGCCTCGGTCCGTTCGCCCACGCTGCCCCCGACCCGAAGCAGCGCCAGCGCGCGTTGGCGGCGATGATTCGCGCCGGTCATGGCTTCGACCTTGCGCGGCGGCTGATCGACCTCGTCCCCGATGCGACGGTCGATCCCGAACGGCTCGCCCGATCGCTGGAATCGTGAAATTTATGTCGGTTTAATGACTTTCGCTTCTGTGTTAAGCATCTCTTGTGTCCCAGCCGCTGGCGTCTCCACCTGACCTCGCTTCGCCTCCCGGCGACGCGATCGATGCGCCTCCGGTCGAGGAATTGGCCTTTGCCGGCCCGGTCAAATGGTTCGATGCCACGCGCGGCTTCGGCTTTGTCGTCGATCAGGCATTCGACGGCGACATCCTGATCCATTTTTCGGTGCTCAAGGAGCATGGCCGCCGCAGCCTTCCCGAAGGCGCGATGATCAGCGGCCTCGCCTGCAAGCAGCAGCGCGGCTATCAGGCGCGGGCGCTGGTGACGATCGACTTGTCGACGGCCTTGCCTGCGCCCCCGCGTTCGCTGCATGGTGAGGGAGTTCGGTCGGACCGCTCGGCGCTTGTCGATGCGGCCGGCGAGTATGAGCCGGTGGAGGTCAAATGGTTCAATCGCGTCAAGGGCTACGGGTTCCTGCTTCGGGCGGGGACGAACGAGGCCAACCCCGAGGATATTTTCGTTCATATGGAGACGGTGCGCCAGGCGGGAATCATCGATCTCGAGCCCGAACAACGACTCATGGCGCGCATCGCGTCGAGCAAGAAGGGCCTGACCGCGGTCGAGGTGCGCCTCGAGTGACGGGTCGCGCCGCAACCGCCGCCGCCTTGATCCTGATCGGATTGCCGTGGCTCGCCGCGTGCCAGCCGACCAGCGGCGGGGCGGGCGCGGGGACGAGTGCCAGCACCTCCGCGTCGAATCCGTCCCCGGCCGGGCTCGATCAGGTCCCGCTGACCATCACCACCACGGCCGGCAAGGCGCGGCGCTTTACGGTCGAGGTTGCGCGCACCGCCGCGCAGCAGGAAATGGGGCTGATGAACCGTCAGACGCTGGCCCCCGACCGCGGCATGATCTTCCCCTACGACCCGCCCCAGGCCGCCTCGTTCTGGATGAAGAATACGCTCATCCCGCTCGACATGATCTTCATCCGCGCCGACGGCACGATTGCCCGGATCGAGGCCAACACCGCGCCCTTGTCGCTTGATCCGGTGCCCTCGGGCGAGCCGATCGGGGCGGTGCTCGAACTTGCCGGCGGACGTTCGGCCGAGCTTGGCATCACCCCCGGCGCGCGCGTGGAATGGGCCCGCTAGCCGATCTGCCGCGTCAAGGACCTGCCCCCGTCTGACGAGCAAAGCGCGGTGACGTGGCGATCATTTGGCGCTTCGTTCGGTTCGCTTGGACACGGTGTCCCGCGTCCCGGACGCATGCAATCACGAACGATGGTTGCGCGCGCGCGGCGAACGCGGCAAAGGCGGATCGTCATGGGAATGCTTGCCAATATCTTCACCTGGTGGAACGGGGCCTCGTACGGCACGCGCATCTTTTCGCATCGCAACGGCAAGGAAGTCGGGCGCGACGAGGCCGGCAACGTCTATTTCGAACATCGCAAGGACGCGGCCCGGCGCTGGGTGATGTACGTCGGCGCCAATGACAGCAGCCGGGTTCCGCCGGGATGGAATGCGTGGCTGCGCGGGACAATCGCCGATCTGCCCGCGACCGGCCTGCCGCAACGCCGCGCGTTCGAACAGCCGCCGCAGGCGAATGTTACCGGGACGGCCGCGGCCTATCGTCCCGCGGGGTCGATCTCCGCTGGCGGGGTGCGCGCCGCGGCGACGGGCGACTATCAGGCATGGAAGCCCGAATAATCTTGTCGCGCACCCTTGCAGTGGTGGCCGTCCTTTTCGCGCTCGCGGGCTGCGGAAAGGCGGCGCAGGACAGCGGTCAGCCGGTCAATGGCGCCAATGCGATGACGGTCGATGTCCCGCAGGCGGTCGAGCCGGTCGCCGGTGTCACCCCGATGGCTGACCGCGTGGCGGTGCTCGGGCTGCTCAACAAGCGCAACGGGATCGTCCGCGACATCACGCTCAAGCCAGGGCAGGCGATCCGCTATCGCGATGCCGTGGTTCGCCTGCGCGCCTGCGATTCGACCGCGCCGTGGGAAAATGAGAAGCTCACCGGGGCCTTCGTCCAGCTCGATGTCGAGCAGCCGGGCGGGAGCTGGAATCGGGTGTTTTCAGGCTGGCTCTACAAGGAAAGCCCGTCGCTAAACGTGGTCGAGCATCCGGTCTATGACGTGTGGCCCAAGAGTTGCGCGATGAGCTGGCCCGACGGCCCCGCCGCGCCGGCCACTCCGGCATCGTCGAGCAATCCGTCGAGCGCGGCGAAATCGGCGCGCGCTCCGGCGGCTCGGCCGGTCGCGGCGAGGCCTGCCGCGCCGCGCCTTGCTCCTCCGCCCGCCGCGCCCGACGAAGCGGCGCCGAGCGCATCGCCGAGCAATGCGACATAATTGGAGCGACTGACCTGGGTCGCCCCCAACGAGGCGAGATGGTCGGTGATGAACTGGCAATCGAGCAGGGTGTAATTGCCGACCTTGAGCCGCGCCACGAGCCACGCCAGCGCGACCTTGGACGCATCGGTCATTCGGCTGAACATCGATTCGCCGAAAAAGGCGCGCCCCAATTTGACGCCATATAATCCCCCGACGAGCTCGCCATCATGCCAGCATTCGATCGAATGCGCGTGGCCCGCGGCATGAAGGTTGCGCGTTGCCTGCTCGATCGCGGCGTTGATCCAGGTTTCCTCGCGGTCGGCGCAGGCGAGGACGACCTGGTCGAAGGCGCGGTCGCACGTCACGCTGAACCGCCCCGAGCGCAGCCGCCGGGCGAGCGAGCGCGAGCAGCGGAAGCGATCGAGCGGAAGGATGGCGCGGCGGCGCGGTTCGACCCAGAATATCTCGGCCGCGTCGCGACTGTCGGCCATCGGAAAAATTCCGGCGGCATAGCCTTGCAGCAGCAAGCGGGGATCGAGCGGTGCGCTCATGCGCGGTTCACCGCCGCTTTGCTTGAAGCGATCGGGCGCGAACCGTCGGGACTCGCCAGAGGCAGGGAAGCGTCATCGCGCCCTTTTACTCGTGCCGCGAGGTGCTTGAAAGAGGGTCGATGGTGATCGCCGCGCGAGGGAAACAGGAACGCCCGTCGGGTTTTGATGTTGGAAAGACAGACACATGACGAACATGCCCATGATGTTCAGCGGACTGGCTCGCTCAATGCCGCCGCGCCGTCCTCGATCGGCGGCACTGGCGATGGCCGCGCTCGCCGCACTGGCGACCGGGGCGGCGCTGAGCCCCGCCGTGGCCAGCGCGCAGGCCGTGGCCGCGCCGCGCACCGCCGGGCTGGTGTGGCTCGGTGCCCAGCCCGACGCCGCCGCTCGCTTGCTCGACCTGCTGTCGACCAGCCAAATCGACGGAGTCGATCCGCGCCAGTTCAATCTCCGCGCGCTCGATCGGGCGGTGCGCGCCGCCAATGGCAATCCCGATGCGGCGCGCCGGGCCGACGCTTTGCTGACCGACGCTTTTTTGCATTATGCCAAGGCGGTGCGCGCGGTCGCGCCGAGCAATGAGTGGACCGTCGTCGATCGCGAAACGGTGTCGCGCGGGGCGCCGGCCGCCGCGCTGCTGCGCCACGCGGCGGCCGACGGCAGTGTCAGCCGCTTCGTTGCGACGATGCCGTGGATGCATGAAAATTACGCGGGTCTGCGACTCGCCTTGCTTGAAGCCGAGCGGCGCCGCGATCGGCCCGCCGCCGCGCGGTTGCGGCTCAATCTCGACCGGGTGCGGATGCTCCCGGCGACCGGGCCGCAACGCTATGTGCTGGTCAATGCCGCGGCGCAGCGGCTCTATATGTATGAAAATGGCAAGGTCGTCGACTGGATGCGGGTCGTGGTCGGCAAGCCCGCGCATGCCACCCCGATGATGGCGGCGCTGATCCGCTACACCGCGGTCAATCCCTATTGGAACCTCGCTTCCGATCTGGTGGCGGAGAAGATTGCCCCCAATGTCGTCCGGCTCGGGCTGCCCTACCTCAAGGCCAAGGGCTATGTCGTGCTGTCGGACTGGAGCGACAATCCGCGGCGGGTCGATCCGACGACGGTCGACTGGAAGGGGGTCGTCGCGGGCCGCACCGAAATTCGCCTGCGCCAGAATCCCGGTCCCGCCAACGCGATGGGACGCATGAAGTTCATGTTCCCCAACAAGGCCGGGGTCTACCTCCACGATACCCCCAACAAGGAATTGCTCGACGAGGATGCGCGGCTGCTGAGTTCGGGCTGCGTCCGGCTCGAAGACGCGCCGCGGCTGGCGCGCTGGCTCTACGGCCGGCCGCTGGTGGTAACCAAGGGGATGAAACCCGAACAGCATGTCGATCTGGCTTCCCCGGTGCCGGTCTATCTGTCCTATCTGACCGTGGTACCGAGCGGTGGGCAGATCGTCACTTATGACGACATCTATGGCCGCGACCGCGCCCGGCTCGGCGCGCGAATCGCGGCGCGCTAGGCCTGCAAATGGCGTCGATTTCGCTCTCAAGCGGCGCGCTGGCGTGCACAATCGACCCGTTCGGGGCCGAATTGTCGAGCTTGAGCGTCGCCGGGCGCGACTATTTGTGGGATGGCGACCCCGCCTGGTGGAGCGGCCGCGCGCCGATCCTGTTCCCGATCGTCGGGATGCTCGCGGGGGGCGCCTATCGCTGGCACGGGCGCGAACATGCGCTCGACAAGCATGGCTTTGCGCGGCGGCGGCGCTTCGATCTGGTAGAGCAGACCGAAGCGAGCGTGACCTTTCGGCTGAGTGCCGACGCGGGGACGCGCGCAATTTATCCGTTCGAATTCGAGCTCGACGTGCAATTTGCCCTCTGCGCGGCGCTGACGGTATCGGCGCGGGTCAGCAATCGCGGCTCCGGGCCGATGCCGTTCAGTTTTGGCTTTCACCCCGCGACGAGGCGCGGCTGATCTTCGAGCGGCGCGAAGGCGGGCCGGTGTGGCGCATCGACGGCGACGGGCTGCTTTCCACGACCGAGCCGCTGCCGGGTGACGGGGAAACGCTGGCGCTCGACGACGACCTGTTTCGCGACGACGCGATGATCCTGCGCGGGGTCGCCAGCCGCAATGTCACCTTCACCTCGGGCGACCAGCATGTCCGCGTCGGTTGGGAAAACCTTCCCGACCTCGGGCTGTGGACCAAGCCGGGAGCGCCGTATCTGTGCATCGAACCGTGGGCCGGCTTAAGCGATCCGGTCGGGTTCGACGGCGAGCTTGACCAAAAGCCGGGGATCAACCTGCTCGCGCCAGGCGCAAGCTGGACCGCGACGATGACAATCGCGCCGGGCTAGGCCGGATTTTCGTCGAGCCATTTCTCGAGCCACTTGATCGTATAGTTGCCCGACAGAAAGGCCTCGTCGCGGATGATCCGCTGGTGGAGCGGGATGGTGGTCTTCATCCCCTGAACGACAAACTCTTCGAGGGCGCGCTTGAGGCGCATGATGCAGCGCTCGCGGGTCGAGCCGTAGACGATCAATTTGCCGATCATGCTGTCGTAGTAAGGCGGGACCTTGTAGCCGGTGTAGAGCCCGCTATCGACGCGGACGTGCATCCCGCCCGGAGCGACATAATTCTGGACGGTGCCGGGGGAGGGGGCGAAGGTCTGCGGATCCTCGGCGTTGATGCGGCATTCGATGGCGTGGCCGTGGAGCCGGATCTGATCCTGGCGGCATGACAGCCCGTCGCCCTGCGCGACCTTGATCTGTTCGCGAACGAGATCGACGCCGCTGATCATCTCGGTCACCGGATGCTCGACCTGGAGCCTTGTGTTCATCTCGATGAAGTAGAATTCGTCGTTCTCGTAGAGGAATTCGATCGTCCCGGCGCCGCGATAGTGCATGTCGGCCATCGCCTTGGCGACGGTCCCGCCCATGCGCGCGCGCTGTTCGGCCGAGATCACGGGGGAGGGAGCTTCCTCGAGCAGTTTCTGGTGGCGGCGCTGGATCGAGCAGTCGCGCTCGCCGAGGTGGATGGCATTGCCCTCACCGTCGCCGAACACCTGGAATTCGATGTGGCGCGGGTCGCCAAGGTATTTTTCCATGTAGACGGTGGGGTCGCCAAAGGCGGCATTGGCCTCCGACGAAGCCTGCTGCATCAGGCTTTCGAGGTCTTCCTCGCGCTCGACGACCTTCATCCCGCGTCCGCCGCCGCCGCTCGCAGCCTTGATCAGCACGGGGTAACCGACAACGTCGGCAACTTCCTTGGCCTCGGCGAAGTTGGCGACCGGGCCGGGCGAGCCCGGGACCAGCGGCAGGCCGAGCTTGGCGGCGGTGCGTTTGGCCTCGACCTTGTCGCCCATGATGCGGATATGTTCGGGCTTGGGGCCGACCC
>CAXSCF010000091.1:0-7602 GCA_964235815.1 uncultured Sphingomicrobium sp. | reverse complement strand
TGCTGGAGCACCTCGTCGGCCATCTGGAACGCTTCCTTGAAGGTCGTGTCCGAATTGGCGAGGCGGAACAAATTCTGGTTGGGAATGACGATCAGCGTGTCGACATGCTTCTGGAGCTCTTCGATCCCGGCGTCGGCGGCACGGCCGCGGCGCGATCCTTCGAACGCGAACGGCTTGGTCACCACCCCGACGGTCAGGATGCCGCGATCGCGCGCGGCCTTGGCGATGACCGGCGCGGCGCCGGTGCCGGTGCCCCCGCCCATCCCCGCGGCGATGAAGCACATGTGCGCGCCATCAAGGGCTTTCTCGATCTCGTCGAGCGTCTCTTCGGCGGCGGCGCGGCCGATTTCCGGACGCGACCCGGCGCCGAGGCCTTGCGTGATCTTGAGCCCGAGCTGGATGCGGCTGTCGGCTTCCGACGCGTTGAGCGCCTGCGCGTCGGTGTTGGCGACGAGGAACTGGACCCCCTGCACATCCGACTTGATCATGTTGGCGATGGCATTGCCGCCGGCACCGCCGACGCCGATGACACTGATCCGCGGACGGAGTTCGTCGACTTCCGGCCGAATGAAATCAATGCTCATGGACCTATCCCCTCGTGCAGCAACGCGTTGAACCGTGGCTGAATCTTTGCATCAACCGTCCCCCAGCCCCAAGCGAAAAATGACCCGCGCGGCAAAATAGTGAATCGATGATTCATTATGGCACAGTCGGGGTTGCCGTAGCGGCCCGTTAACCGGTCCGATTGCGATCGGCGGCCAGCCTCAATAGCCCTGCTTGAGCGCCGCCAGCATCCGCCCGACGAAGCCCGTCGCCGCCTTGGCCGGCCGCGACGCGCTCGAAATGTCGCGAATATCCGCGCTGCCCGATCCGGCGAGCACCACCAGCCCGACCAGCGTCGAAAAAGCCGGTCCGCTATGCGCCTCGGGCAGGCCGGTGATCGTGCGGGGACGCCCGACGCGCACCGCGCGGCCCAGCACGCCCTGCATATAGTCGGCGATATTTTTGAGCTCGGCCCCGCCGCCCGTCAGCACCACTTGGCGCCCAACCGGCCCGGTGAAGCCGAGCGACTTCAGCGCCGCGTCGATCCGGCTGGTCAAATCTTCGACCTGCTGACGGATGACGGTCATCAATTGGGCGCGCGTGATCCGCGTCGGCTCGGCATTGTCCTCGGCTCCGATCGGCGCGGCGTCGATCATCTCGTGATTGTCGCGGGGCGACGTCATCGCCGATCCGTAAAAGCATTTCAGTCGCTCGGCATCGCGCCGCTGGACGCCGAACGCGCAGGCGATGTCGTCGGTGATGTCCTTGGCGCCAAGCGGTATCGAGCGCAGGCCCACCAGCATCCCCCCAACGTGAAGCGAGACATTGGTCACCTCGGCGCCCATTTCGACCAGCGCCACGCCAAGCTCGCGCTCCTCTTCGGTCAGGCAGGCGAGCGCCGCCGCGACGGGCGAGGCGATGATCCGGTTGACCCCGAGATGCGCCGAGCGAATGACGTAATCAATATTGCGCAGCGGCGCTGGATCGGCGGCGACGACATGAATATCGACCCCCAATTTGTCAGCGTGGAGGCCGATCGGCTGCTTGACTCCCTCGACCCCGTCGAGCGTGTACAAGGCCGGGTGGGCGTGGAGCACCATCTGCCCGCCGCGATCGATCGCGCTTTTGCCGACGTTGAGCAATTCGTCGATGTCGCTTTGCTCGACCTGATGCCCGCCAAGTTCGACTTCGACATTGGCGATGTCGCTGACCAATGCGCCTGCGCCGAAGCTCGCCCACACGTCGTCGATCGTCACGCCCGAAATGCGCTCGGCGATCTCGACCGCCTCGCGCACCGCGACTTCGCTCGCTTCCATGTCGGTGACGTAGCCGCGCTTGACCCCGCGGCTTTCGCGCTGCCCGGTGCCGAGCACGCGCAACCGTCCGTCGGCGTCGCGCGTGACGATCAGCGCGCTGACCTTCGACGACCCGATGTCGAGCGCCGCGATCAGCGGCTGGTCCTGGAGGTTGGCCATGGTCGGACTAGCTTTCGGAAGGCGCGGGGGGAAGGATCGGCTCACCCGGCTTGCGCGGCAGGCGCGCGGTGATCTGACCCGCCTTGCGCAGGTCGAACCATTCGATCCCGCGCCCGAGCAGTCCCGCCGCTTTGTCCTTTTCGGCAAATTTGGCAAGCGCGGTTGCCGCGGCCGCTTGGCCTTCGGGCAGCGCGATCGTCTCCCCGGTCTGGAGCGCAAGGTCCCAGCGGCGCTCTCCGATCCACCTCGCCGAGACCAATTGAGCCTTGATCGTCGGCACGTTGCCGAGCAAGCCGTCGAGCGCCCGCGCCTGACCGTTCGCACCGTGTCCGACCAGCAACGGCAGGTCTGGCATTCGCGTCACCGCAACCTTGTCGAGCACATGCCCCTCGGCATCGATCAGCGACAGCCGGTCGCCGTCCTGCCACAAGGCGGCCGGGGCGCGTTCGACGATATCGACCACCAGCGTGTCGGGGTAACGGCGCGACACCCGCGCATCCTTGACCCAGCCAAAGTCGAGCAGGCGCTGGCGGATCGCGCCGACGTCGACCAACGGCAGCGCGGTCGTGCGCTGATCGAGCGCGATGCGATAGATTGGGCGCGGATCCATCCGCCGCGTGCCCTGGACCGCGACGCTGCGCACACGAAAGCCCGCATTGCCGACGGCTTCTCCCGCCGCGAGCCCGAGCTTGGCTGGAATATCGAGCGCGACCAGCACCACGATCAGGATCGCCGCTGCGAACAATCCAAACGCCCAGCGGGCGATACGGTTGGCGGGTTGCCGCTCGACCGGCAGCTTGCGCGCGATCTTGCGCGGCGCGCTGCGCGCGGGAGCGCTCCGGCTTCTCGGCCGCGCGGCGCTCCCGCGCTTGACCTGCGCCGCGCCCATCAAGCGGCCGAGCGGCGCGGCGCGCGCTCGATCGCCTCGGCGATGATCCGTTCGACCAGTTCGCCATAGGAAATGCCCTTTTGCCGGGCCTGTTCGGGAACCAGGCTGAGCGGCGTCATCCCGGGCTGAGTGTTGATCTCGAGCAGATACAGGCCGGCCTCGCCCTGCTCGTCGTCCCACCGGAAATCCGATCGCGACGCGCCCTTGCAGCCGAGCAAGCGATGCGCCCGCAGCGCCATCGCCATCATCGCCGCAGCAATCGCTTCGGGGACCTCGGCGGGGCAGACATGCTGGGTCATCCCGTCAGTATATTTGCTGTCGAAATCGTAGAAGCCGGCCTTGACCTTCAATTCGGTGACACACAGCGCCTCGTCGCCCAGCACGGCCACGGTCAGTTCGCGGCCGCGGATGAACGGTTCGGCCAGCAGGCGGTCGAAATGTTGCCACGGCCCCTCGGCCCTGGCGCTGATCGGGTGGCCATAATTGCTTTGGTCGGTGACGATCGCGACTCCCACCGAACTGCCCTCATTGACCGGCTTCAGGACAAAGGGCCGCGGCAGCGGATCGCCTTCATAAAGCGACGAACTATCGACCATCTTGCCCTTGGGCATCCGCACCCCGCCGGGCACCAGCACCAGCTTGGTCAATTCCTTGTCGATCGCGATGACCGAAGTCTCGAGCCCGCTATGGGTATAAGGGATCTGCATCAGGTCGAGCATGCCCTGCACCGTGCCGTCCTCGCCGGGCGTGCCGTGAAGCGCGTTGAACACCACGTCGGGCTTCAATTCGGCCATCCGCGACCCGACGTCATGTTCCATGTCGAGCCGGGTAACCCGCGTGAAGCCACGTTCCTCCAGTGCGTCGGCGACGCCATTGCCGCTCATCAGCGACACCGGTCGCTCGGACGACCAGCCGCCCATCAACACGACGATGTGGGCGCTTTTGTCGAGATTTATGGGCTTGTCGAGCGTGCTCATTCCACTCCGATCCGCTGGATTTCCCATTCGAGGATGATGTCGGTGCGGTCATACACGCGGCGGCGCACTTCCTCGCCAAGCTCCTCGATCTCGGCCGACGAAGCGTTACCGAGATTGAGGAGGAAATTGCAATGCTTCTCCGAAACCTGCGCGTCGCCGATGCGAAGCCCGCGACAATCGGCCGAGGCTACCAAGGCCCACGCCTTGTGCCCGGGCGGATTCTTGAAGGTCGATCCGCCGGTGCGGCTGCGCAGCGGCTGGCTCTTTTCGCGCGCCGCGGCGATGCGGTTCATCTCGGCACCGATCACCGCCGGATCGCCGGGCGTCCCTCGGAACATAGCCTCGACCACGATCGCACCTTCGGGAAGCGCGCTGTGGCGATAGGTGTAGCCGAGCCGCTCGGCGGGCCACTGCTCGACGCTGCCGTCGCGCATCACGACGCTGCACGAGACCAAGATATCGACCACTTCGCGGCCATAGGCCCCGCCGTTCATCCGCACGAACCCGCCGACCGTGCCGGGGATACCACGCAGAAATTCGAGTCCCGCTATGCCGGCGTCGCGCGCGCTCGAGGATACCAGGATTCCGCTCGCCCCACCGCCGCATCGGAGCGTCACGTCGTCGATCCGCTCGATTTGCGCAAACGTCTTGCCGAGGCGAACCGTGACCCCCGGCACCCCGCCGTCGCGGACGATCATGTTCGATCCAAGACCGAGCGCCATGACCGGTGTCACGGGATCGAGCGCGCGCAGGAACGCGACGAGGTCCTCGCGATCGGCCGGCTCGAACAGCATTTCCGCCGCCCCGCCCGACTTGAACCACACGAGGGGGGCCAGGGGCGCGTTCGGCTTGAGCTTGCCACGCACGCTCTCCCCTCCCGCCGCTAGCGGGAGGGGCCGGGGGAGGGCCGGTTCGCTCACAGCACAGGCCCTCTCCCGCTCGCCTGCGGCGTGTCGACCCCTCCCGCTCCGGCGGGAGAGGTGGATTTCGCCGCCCTCGCCCTCGCGATCCCGTCACCTAGCCCGGCGGCCCACTTGGTGATGTCGCCCGCGCCCATGCAAACGATCATGTCCCCGCTCGCGGCCAGATCGCGCAAATTGGCGGCGAGGTCGGCGGCGCTGTCGATGGTCTGGACCATGCGGTGGCCGTGGGCGCGCAACCCTTCGGCCAGCGCGGTCGCGTCGATGCCCTCGATCGGCGGCTCGCCCGCGGCATAGACGGGAGCGACGAACACCACGTCGGCGTCGTTAAAGGCGTTCTGGAAATCCTCGAACAGGTCGCGCAGGCGGGTGAAGCGGTGCGGTTGGACGACCGCGATGACGCGCTCCTGCGCGGTTTCGCGCGCCGCCGACAGCACGGCGCGGATTTCTACCGGATGATGGGCATAATCGTCGATGATCACCGTGCCGTCGATCTTGCCGACTCGCGTGAAGCGGCGCTTGACCCCGGTGAAGCGGTCGAACCCGCGTGCCAGCGTCGCATCGTCGAACCCAAATTCGACCCCGACCGCGATTGCGGCGAGCGCGTTGAGCACGTTGTGCCGCCCCGGCATCGGCACGAACACGCCTTCGATCGTGCGCCGCTCGCCACCGACCTCGAGCACCGACACGTCAAAGCGGCTGCCCCCGCCCTCGGCGACGATGTTGGTCGCGCGCAAATCGGCCAGCGCCGAGGTGCCATAGGTCATCACCCGCCGGTCGCGAATACGGCTGAGGATATTCTGCACTTCGGGATGGTCGACGCACATCACCGCAAGCCCGTAGAAGGGCACATTTTCGATGAACTCGACATAGGCGTCCTTGGCCGCGTCGAAGCTGCCATAATGCTCGAGATGCTCGGGATCGATGTTGGTGACGACCGCGATCGTCCCGTCGAGCCGAAGGAAGCTGCCGTCGCTTTCGTCGGCCTCTACCACCATCCAGTCGGAAGACCCCAGCCGCGCGTTCGAGCCGTAGGCGTTGATCACCCCGCCGTTGATCACCGTCGGGTCGATCCCCCCGGCATCGAGCATCGCCGCGATCATCGACGTTGTCGTGGTCTTGCCGTGCGTCCCCGCGACCGCGACGGTCGACTGCATCCGCATCAGTTCGGCGAGCATTTCGGCGCGGCGGACGAGCGGCAGCCGCTTTTCGATCGCCGCCTCGACCTCTGGGTTGCCGCGCGAGATGGCGGTCGAGCAGACTATTACGCGGGCATCGCCGAGATTTTCCGCGCGGTGACCGATCGCGACCGCGATACCCATCGCCCGCAGGCCCTCGACGGCATAGCCTTCATTCTGGTCCGATCCCTGCACCCGATAGCCCAGATGGTGCATCACTTCGGCGATCCCCGACATGCCGATCCCGCCGATGCCGACGAAGTGGATCGTGCCGATTTCGGTGCCCATCGCCTTCATGCCGGCGCCCCGACCGCAAAGCGGCCGTCGCCGGCCTTGGCCTTGCTGCCCACCGCCCCGACCTCGATCGGGGACAATCCCCCGGCGATCCGCTCCACCAGATCGGCGAGGTCGCGCGTCGCGTGGGGCCGGCCGACCGACAGCGCGCGTCCCGCGGCGTTGGCGAGCGCTTGAGGGTCGCTGGCGATCGTTTCGATCTGCGCGGCGAGCGTCGCTGGGGTAAAGTCGCTCTGGACGATCATCCGCGCGCCTCCCGCCCGCGCCATCTCGCGTGCGTTGACGGTCTGGTGATCGTCGGTCGCGATCGGCAGCGGGACGAGGATCGCGGGCCGTCCGGCGGCGGTCAGTTCGGCGATGGTCGATGCTCCGGCGCGGGCAATGACCAGGTGCGCGTCGCCGATCCGCGCCGGCATGTCCTCGATATAGGTCAGCAATTCGGCGGGGATGCCAAGCGCCGCATAGCGCGCGCGCACCGACTCTATGTCGTCGGCGCGGCATTGCTGGACGACCTGCAGCCGCAACCGCAAATGGCTCGGCAGCAGCCCCAGTCCCTCGGGCACCACCGTGCCGAGGATCGTCGCCCCCTGGCTGCCCCCGGTGACGAGGATCTTCAACGGTGCGCTGTCGTCAAACGGCGGAAAGGGCAATTCGCCAAGCCGGACGACCGCATCGCGCACTGGATTTCCGACCAGCACCGCCTTGGCGCGATCGGCGGATTTCAACCGCTCGACCTCGGCATAGCTGGTGGCGATCGCTTTGGCTTCTCCGGCGAGCCAGCGGTTGACCCGCCCGAGCACGGCATTCTGTTCGTGCAGCACGGTCGGCACCTTGATCGCGCTCGCCGCGAGCAGCGCTGGGAACGCCGGATAGCCGCCGAAGCCGACCACCACGTCGGGACGGTGCTGGCGATACAGCCGTTTCGCCTCGCGTCGCCCGCGCATCACCGAACGGACCGCCCTGAGCATCCCCAGCGCGCCCCCGCCGAGCCGACCGGCGGGCAGGATCCGAACGGGGACATCTTTGAACAGGCCGGGATATTTGATCCCGCGGTCGTCCGTGACGAGCATCACTCCATGGCCTCGCGCGCGCAACTCGGCGGCCAGCGCATGCGCCGGGACGAGATGTCCGCCGGTGCCTCCGGCGGCGAGGATGATGTTCATCGTGTCGGGCTCCCCCCACCCCATTTGACGACATAGGGCGAGCGGTTCAGATAGGGATTTCGGCGGGTGAAGGCGAGCAGCAATCCCATCCCGATCGACAGCGCCAGCATCGACGATCCGCCATAGCTGATGAACGGCAGGGTCATGCCCTTCGACGGCGCGA
>CAXSCF010000090.1:389-7893 GCA_964235815.1 uncultured Sphingomicrobium sp. | reverse complement strand
GGCGAGAGGATATATGGCGTGTTCGACGGAATCGAGCCCGATGGCGCGCTTCGCCTGCGGGTGCCGGGCGGCGCGGTGGAGGTCGTTCGCGCGGGCGACGTGAGCCTCGCGTGACGCTCGCAATTGTCGTCGCTTCGGGCTAGAGGCGCGCCCATGTTGCTTGCGATCGATGCCGGAAACACCAATGTCGTCTTCGCGCTCGTGGCCGAGGGCGGGGGCATAAGCGCGCGCTGGCGGATCGCCACCGATCCGCGCCGCACCGCCGACGAATATGCCGTCTGGCTCCATCAGCTGCTCGCGCTGGAAGGTTTTGCCAAGGCCGACGTCGGGCGAGTCATCATCGCCACCGTCGTCCCCCGCGCGCTCCACAACCTCACCGTACTCGCCCAGAAATATTTCAAGCAGGACCCGATCGTGGCGGGGGCGGGGGGATGGCCGATCGCGCTCGACGTGGTCGAACCGCAAAGCGTCGGCGCCGACCGCGCGCTCAACGTCATGGCCGCCCACGCGCGCCACAAGGGCGACCTGATCGTCATCGACTTCGGCACCGCGACGACCTTCGACGTCGTCGACTATAGCGGCGCCTACAAGGGCGGGATCATCGCCCCGGGGATCAATCTCAGCCTCGACGCCTTGGTCGGCGCAGCGGCCAAATTGCCGCGCATCGCGATCGAGGCGCCGACTGGCAATCTGTCGGTCGTCGGCCGCACCACCGAAAGCCAGATGCAAATCGGCGTCTATTGGGGATATGTCGCGCTGATCGAGGGGCTGGTCGCGCGCTTGAAGGCCGAGATCGGCCGTCCCGTCACTGTCATTGCCACCGGAGGCCTCGCCATCTTGTTCGACCAGCATACCGCCGCGTTCGACGCCATCGAACCCGACCTCACCATCCAGGGCCTCGCCCTCTACGCGAACGGAATTGCGCAATGACCCCCGGCGAAGAGCTGCTCTTCCTCGCGCTCGGCGGATCGGGCGAGATCGGGATGAACGTCAACCTCTACGGCTGCCGCGGCAAATGGCTGATGGCCGACCTCGGGCTGACCTTTGCCGACGCCGATTATCCCGGCATCGACCTCATCCTGCCCGACCTCGAATTCATCGAGAAGCGCCGCAAGGACCTCATCGGGATCGTGCTCACCCACGGCCATGAGGATCATATCGGCGCGCTGCCGTACATGGCCGCCGACCTTGGCGTTCCGCTCTACGCCACCCCGTTCACCGCCGGGCTGATCGCCGGCAAGCTCGAGGAAGAAGGGCTGACCGGCAAGGTCAAATTGAAGATCATCGAGCGCGGCGGGACGATCGACCTCGATCCGTTCCGAGTCACGTATGTTCCGCTCGCTCACTCGATCCCGGAAGGCAATGGCCTGCTCATCGAAACGCCGTTTGGCAAGGTCTTCCACACCGGCGACTGGAAGCTCGACGACGACCCCGTGCTTGGTTACCCGAGTTCGGCCGAGGCGCTGACCAAGATCGGCGACGGCGGCATCCTTGCCATGGTGTGCGATTCGACGAACACTTTCCAGGAAACCGCCTCGGGCAGCGAAAGTTCGGTCCACCCGGGGCTGCTTGAACAGGTCCGCAAAGCCAAGGGCCGGGTGCTGGTCACGACCTTCGCCTCCAACGCCGCGCGGCTCCAGACCATCGGGCGCGTCGCGGTCGAGGCCAACCGCAAATTGTGCGTCGCCGGGCGCAGCCTAGACCGCATCATCAAGGTCGCGCGCGCCACCGGCTATCTGCGCGACTTCCCCGAGGTCATCCGCTTCGACGAGGCGATGCGTCTGCCGCGCAACGAAGTGCTGATCGTCGCAACGGGCGGGCAGGGCGAGGAACGCGCAGCGCTCGGTCGCGTCGCGTTCGGTAATCACGAACTCAAGCTGGTCGACGGCGACACCGTGATCTTTTCGTCGAAGCAGATCCCCGGCAATGAAATCGCCATCGGCCGGATCATGAACGCATTGAGCGACCTCGGCGTGCTGACCGTCACCGAACGCCAGGCGCATGTCCACGTTTCAGGACACCCGGGGCGGCCAGAGCTGGCCGCGATGTACGGTTACATGCGCCCGCAGATCCTCGTCCCCGTCCACGGCGAAGCGCGGCACTTGCGCGAGCAGGGCCGCTTCGGCCTCAGCCAGGGGATCCCCAAAGCGGTGTTCCAGGAAAATGGCGACATCATCCGCCTGGCTCCGAAGGGCCCCAAGAAGATCGGCGACGCGCGGGTTGGCCGCCTCGTCCTCGACGGCGACGTGATCCTTTCGGCCGACGGCTCGACGCTTGGCGAACGGCGCAAGATGGGGGTCAATGGCCTGATCACCGTCGCGCTTGCGGTCGACGGCAATGGCCGCCTCGTCGGCAATCCTCTGCTGCGCCCGTTCGGAGTCCCGGTCGAGGAGGATCGCGACGATTTTCTCGCCGATGCCACCAACGCCGCAGCGCGTGCCTTCAACCCCGGCGCGCCCGATGAAAAGATGCTCGAAGCGGTTCGGCTCGCGGTGCGCCGCTGCGCCACGCTGTGGACGGGGAAGAAACCAATGGTCGACGTGACTGTGCTGAGATTGGAGCGATGACCGCAACGCGAGCGACCCGGCCACGATGAGCTGGGGCGCGATCGTCGCAATCTACTTCCTGTTCTGGGTTTCGGCGGCGTTCCTGATGCTCCCGTTCGGAGTTCGCACCGACGAGGAAATGGGCACCGCCAAGGTCCCCGGCCAGGCCGACAGCGCGCCGCACCGGTTCGACTTTGGCCACCTCATGGTCCGCGCCGCCATCCTCGGCGCGGCAATGTTCGCGCTCTATTACGCCAACTGGCACTATCAATGGCTGACCGTCGACGACCTCGATTATTTCAACTGACGTCCTGGGGTCACCCCCGGGATAACGCGCCTTACCGCCGCCGTTCGATCCCCTGCGCCAAAGCGGCGTAGAGCTTGCCCATGTCGGCGCTCATCAGCGTCACCGCCATCATCCCGCCGTCACGCTCGGCGAGAACCCGGCGGAGCATCGCTTCGAAATCGTGGACGTAGCGGTTGACCGACTGCTGAAATTCGGGATCGCTGTCGTAATGCGCCGCGATGGCGCGCGTTTCGGTCCCGCCGATGAGCTTGACCGCGCGCCGCGTGAACACCCCGCGATTGCCCTTGAGATAGGCGCCCCAGGCTTTTTCATCGACATCGTCGGACAAGATTTTCTGCACGTCGATTGCCGCCGAATGCATCGAGTCCATCAACAGCGAAACCCGCCGCGCGAAATCCTCGCCATCGTCCTGGCGCTGCGCCTCACGGCTTTGTTCAAGGTGCGCTTCGAGCGCCACCGCGCTCTGCCCGATCGACAACATCTGCTGGGTCAGCCGGTCGCTTGCATGGCGGGCGCTTTCGACCGCCTGGGTCGCGACTCGATCGACCTCGGTGAGGCGCTCCTCGACTGCTTCGCGCACAGCTTTCTCGAGCGCCGCGCGCGCCGCCTCGCCCAAGTTCGCGGCCGATTCGGGAATGATCGCGTTGATCGCCGACCGCGCCCGTTCGGCGGCGTGCGATCCCGCCTCGCGCACTTGCCGAAGCGCGGCGATCAGCGCCGGCCCGGTTTCGTTCGAAAGCCGGGTCGCATCGTCATTGGCACTGGCGATGGCGCTGTTGAGCGCGGCCAATTGCTGATGCGCCCCCGTCACCCCTTGGTCGACCGCGCCCAGCAACGCGCCGAGCCTTTGTTCGCTTGCCTCGACCGCTTGCTGGCCGACGAGCAAGCGATCGGCCGTGTCGTTGGCGGCGCCTTGCATCCACTCGATCGAAGGCCGTGCTTCGTCGGTCGCGGCGAGCAGGCGCGCGGCACCTGCCTCGGCCTCGCCAAAAGCGCCGCCAAGCTCATGCGCGACGACCAGCGATAACGCCGTCACGCCGTCGCGCAACGCCGCGGTGCGGTCGGCGAGCGCGAGGATCGCCTGGTCCTGTGCCCCAGTTTCGCCGCCGAGCGAGTCGAGTTCGGCGCGCAATCGCCCGACGTGCCCCGACAGCCGTCCGGCGCGTTCATCCCCTTGTTCGGCGAGCCGCGCGAAGCGGCCGTCGAGCGCGATCAGGCCCTGGTCGAGATCGGCGACGAGGCGCTGCGACGCGCGTTCCTGTCCGGCGATCCGCGCGGTCAGCGCATCCAGCGCGGAGCCCGCGCCGTCGAGCCGCTGCGACAGCGCCTGGCTGGCCTCGATCCCGGCGCGGCCAAGTCCCGCCTGCGCCTGGTCGAGCAAGGCCGAGACGCTTGCCGCCTGCGCGTCGATCCCGCTGCGAATTTCGGACAAGCTGTCGGCGGCGCGGATCAGCAGATGGTCGATCCCCGAACGAGAAACGTCGCCCGCTTCGGTGACTTGGCGCGCCGCCGATGCGCCGGCCTGCTCGACCGCGGCGAGATGATCGACCAGCCGCGCGGTGGCGTCGTGGAGCGTCGCGTCGGCCTCCGCCGTGCGCGCGCGCAGCGCCTCGACCGATGTCTGGAACGCGCCCGCCTGCTCGATCGAATGCGCCCCCGCGGCCCGCAACGCCTCGGCCATACGCAGCGCCTGCTGTTCGGCCTGCGGCAAATCGCTCAGCATCACGCCAAGGTCGGTGCGCGCAGTTTCGGCGGCGCGATCGAACATCGCCCCATGCGCGACCAACTGACTGCTCTGTTTGCCAAGATCGGCGGTAACGGCCGCGATCCGCGTCGCGGTTTCGTCACCCAGCCCCATCAGGCTTCCCGCCATCTGCCCCAGCGCGCCGTGATTATGATCGATCTGGCGCGACAGCGCGGCCAGCACGTCCTCGAGCGCGCGCGCCTCGGTTCGCATTGCGATTACCGAGCGAGTGAAGTGTTCGGCTTCCTTGCGCCGCGTGCGCCCGAACATCAGCCACACCAGCCCGAGCAAAGCGAGCGGCCCCGCGCCGACCGCGACCCATTGCGCCAATGCCGGGCTGTCGAGCGGAGTGGTGGCCAGCGCGCGGCCGGCGGCCCAGGCGGTGTAGGCCAGCCACAGCGCCGCGAGCAGCGCCAGCGCGCCGCCGAGCACGGCGCGTCCGCCCGCGCCCCGTTGCTCGTCGCGCCGTTCCTGCCACCCAAGATCGTCGAACCGACCGGTCGCCGGGTCGGATCGCTCGACCGGGTCGCCGGCGTCGGCAGCGGCGGGGGGAGCGGTCGGGTCGCGCTCGGCGTAATGCGGATAAGCGGTCATAAGAGAAGGTTTACCACCTTTGGTGACGCTGCAAAGCGATTTGCGAACGCGGTCGCGCGAATAAGCATCGCGCGGGGTGGAAATGGGCCGCCCGCCTGCCCTATGATGGTGGATCGGGCAGTCAAGATCGGGTTTCACAAGTGACCATGGCACTTGGCGCGCTGATTGGGGCGTATCAGGAGGACGATGCGGGCGGGCTGCGCGCGCTGCTTCCGCTCGCCGGGCATACCTTGATCGAATATCAGGCGCGCTGCCTTGCGGCGCTGGGCGCCGCGCCGTTGTTGGTGCTTGTCGAGCGGGTCCCGGTAGCGCTCAACGAGGCCTTCGAACGACTGCGCGGCGAAGGAATTGCGGTGATCGTGGTCAGCGACGGGGCCGAAGCCGCGAGCCGCTTCGAGGCCGGCAGCGACGTGATCCTCCTTGCCGACGGGATCGCGCCCGATATTGGCGATGTCGAGCGGCTTGGTGAACCCGACGCGGCGTCCAGCGCCCCTGTTCGCGAGCCGATCATCCTGACCGTAGCCGACGACGAAGCGCATCAACGGTTCGAGCGGATCGATGGCAGCCACCGCTGGGCGGGCCTTGCGCGGCTTCCCGCCAGCCTCGTCGGGGCGACCGCGGCGATGATCGGCGACTGGGATTTTCAATCGACGCTGCTGCGCCGCGCGGTCCAGGCGGGCGCGCGGCTCGTGCCCGCGGCGGCGGGGGACGGCGCGGGACCGATTATTGCCGAAGGCGACACGATGGCCGGCTACGAACGCCGATTGCTGCTCGCCTCGCGCGGGGCGCGGAGCGACTGGGTGAGCCGCTTCGTCCTCCCGCTCGCAGAGGAACTCGCCACCGAGCGGCTGATGGAAACGCGTTTGCGTCCCGAGTGGCTGGTGCGCGCGGCGCTGGCGCTGACCCTCGGCGCGGCCTTGGCGTTGACCCGCGGCTGGTTGTGGCAAGGGTTGGTCGCCTTGCTGCTGGCGACACCGCTCGATCTTGTCGCGCGGCGAATTGCCTTGCTGCGGCTGCGCCCGTTGCGGGCCAGCTTCGTCGCGCAACGCGCCTTGTGGCCCGCCGGCGGCTTGGCGCTGCTCGCGCTCGGCTGGTTCGAGGCTCGCCATGGCGGGGGATGGGGTGCCGCGCTCGCCGCGCTCGCCGCCGCCGCCTTTGCCGAGGCGATGCGCATCGAACGGCGCTCGACCGAGCCTCCCGGCGCCATCTGGCTGTTCTCGCGCCGCGCCGCGATCTGGGCCGCGATCCCGTTCGCGCTCGGCGGATGGTGGAACGCCTATCTCGCTTTGCTGGCGCTATACGCCGCGGTCAGTTTCTTCCTTGCCCAGCATGTTCATCACCGCGTGGCGCGCGATTGACGCGCCATTAACTCCATTCCTCTAACGATGATCGGATGATGCCTGTCGAATGGCCGATCGCTGCTGGAGCAGCCGACCTTGCGGTCGAACCCGCGCGCGCCGCGGGGCGCGACCGGTTGCCGGTGGTGTCGCGCGACCTGTTCCTCGACGATCGCGCGCGGCTGACCGAGCAGGAACGCGCGCTGATGTCGGCCATGCTGGGCGCGCTGGTTGAACAGATTGCCGACGAGCTTCGTCTTGGCCTTCCCCCCGAATTTCTGGCCGAGGCCGAGTTCGACCGTGATCGCGTCATGCCGCGATTGTGGAAGGCCGGCGCCCTCGACCGTTCCGCGCTGATCCTGTTGCTGTTGCGCCGGGCCGACGAGCAAACGATTGCCGCGGCATGCCATTCGTCGCGCTGGCGCGACGGGGTCGCCGCTGGCGGAACGGTCGAGCGGCTCGTTGGCGATGGCGACGCCGCAATTGCCGGTGCCGCAATGGCGCTTGCGGTCGCGCGCGGCCGTCGCCGCGATCGCTTTGGTCGCATCGGACTCGAATTTGACGATGTCCCGCCGGCGGAGGCCGCGACCCTCGTTCATCGCGTCGCTGCGGCGCTGCGCCGCGGCTTGGCCGGGCCGGCGGTGGCGATCGACGAGGCGCTTGCACTGGCCGCCGAGCGACTGCGTGCGCGCCACGATTCCGAACGCCGGGTGGAAGCGTGGGCGCTGACGCTCGCCCGGGCGCTGATCGACGCGCGCGGGCATGACGACCTGCTCGTCGCGGGGCTCGCCGCGGAGGGCGATGCGGCCTTGCTCGCGGCGTCGTGCGCGGTGCGCGCCGGGATCACAATCGACACGGCCTGGACTTTGCTCGTCAACGACGGCGCGCGT
The DNA here is from genome assembly GCA_964235815.1 of uncultured Sphingomicrobium sp. Taxonomy (GTDB): domain Bacteria; phylum Pseudomonadota; class Alphaproteobacteria; order Sphingomonadales; family Sphingomonadaceae; genus Sphingomicrobium. The sequence goes on along the minus strand of CAXSCF010000090.1, from coordinate 475 downwards.
GACGCGATGCTTCTTGCCCGCATGGCCGGGCTCCACCGTCCGGCCGCCGCAGCGCACCGTCCCCGGGTGGCTGGCTCCGCTGTCGC
>CAXSCF010000090.1:0-379 GCA_964235815.1 uncultured Sphingomicrobium sp. | reverse complement strand
ACCCGGGAGAGGCGATCGGCTTCTTCGATCAGGCTGGAGCATCGGACATCGATGCCGCACGGCGCTGGTGGCGTCTGCCGGCCGCCTATCGCGACGCAGTTGACGGGACGGGAGGCGGCCATGGCCAGCCGCTCGACTGAATCGGTCCCGGTCAGCGGCCGCATCGACCGCGACGGACGATTGATCGCGGCCGATCCTGCGCTCGAGCGGCTGCAGATCGAGGCTGGCTCGACGCTCGGCCGGGCCCTTGCCCTGCCGCAAATCGCGGCCTTGGCGCGCGCCGCGGCGTCGCTCGGCGTGCCGCTGTCGCGCGCCGTGATCGCCGCCGACAGCGACCATGACCTCGACCTGTTCGTCCGCGCCGAGCCGGTCACCGGCG
>CAXSCF010000089.1:0-7958 GCA_964235815.1 uncultured Sphingomicrobium sp. | reverse complement strand
GGTGGCGGCGCGCGCTCACCTGATCTTGGGACGATAGGTCTGATCGCTGGTGGGAAAGGTCCGTGCGCGCACGTCTCCGGCATAGCGCTCGACGGCAGCGCTGATCCGGTCGGCGAGGTCGTCATAGCGTTTGACGAAGCGCGGAGTGCGCTCGAACAGCCCGAGCATGTCCTCGGTCACCAACACCTGGCCGTCGCAGCGCGCCGAAGCGCCGATGCCGATCACCGGGACGGTGAGCGCAGCGGTCAGATCGTCGGCGATGCCCTCCATCACCCCTTCGGCAACGATGCAAAAGGCGCCGGCGTCGGCCACGGCACGCGCGTCGGCCATGATCTTGGCCGCCTCCGCATCGCTTTTGCCGCGCGCGCCATAGCCGCCAAGCTGGTTGACCGCCTGCGGGGTCAGCCCGACGTGGCCGATGGCGGGGATTCCGCGCGCGCTCAAAAAAGCGATCGTCGGCGCCATCGCCTCGCCGCCCTCGAGCTTGACTGCCGCGCAGCCGCTGTCCTTCATGATTCGCGCCGCGCTGGCGAAGGCCTGCTCGGGTGAGCCTTCGTACGACCCGAACGGCATGTCGACCGCGACCAGGCTGTGCCAGCTGCCGCGCACGACCGCGGCGCCATGCGCGCACATCATGTCCATCGTCACCGGCACCGTCGAGGGCAGGCCATAGATCACCTGCCCAAGCGAATCGCCGACCAGCAGCATGTCGCAATGGGGGTCGAGCAATTGCGCCTGGCGCATCGTGTAGGCGGTCAGCATCACGATCGGATCGGCGGTCGTGAAGCTTTGCCCTTTGGCAACCTTGCGGGCGCGGATCGCGGGAACGGTCATGCGCTTGCCTGGCACGGGGCTCGGGGTGGCGCGGCTGGTGCCGCTGTCGAGGGTGAAGGTGGACATGCAACTCTCCTATCGCCGCCGGACTAGCGAAGCCACCCGCGCTTGCGGGCAAGCCGCGCGAGCAGGAAGATGCCATAACAGCACAGCATGATCGCGATCGGCCCGGCCAGCGCGCTGTCGGGGACCGTCTGGCGCAGTTGCGGGACGAGGAACAGCCCGCTGAACTGGACGATCACTGCGATCAGGGAAGCGAACAGGACAGGCACCGCGCTGCGCCGCCGTACAAGCAACAGTGTCGCCCCGATCAACCCGACCCAAACCGCCACTGCATAGGCCGCGATCATCCACGTCGGGGTCGCATCCCACATCGCGCGCTGATCGAGCGGCAGCGTGGCATGATCGGCCGTGACTTGCGACAGATACATGAAGCATCCGAACCCTTCGAACAGCAACGCTAGCCCCGCCGCAGCCCAAAACCAGGGTGGCACGGCCGCCGCCTCGTCGATTTGATCGTCCATCCTCTTCCCCCCGAATTTGCGTTGCCAAGGTGCGCGCCGCCCGGGTCTTACGCAAGCTTGAACAAGCTTTGCCAATGCCGGTTTTCGCGACAGCAGGAAGATCACCGCATGACGGCCACGCGTCGGGATTTGTCCGGGCGGCGCGACCATTTGTTCGCGAGTGATGGCGCGCAACGCCGAAAGCCCGATCCTCTATTTCAACCTCCCCGCCAACCGCGTGGTCGAGGTCGGGAGCCGAATGAACATCTGACTCGCAAAGTGCCCGCTTATGCTGTCTGTTAGGCGTGGGGACGGGGCCATGATCGAACAATTTGATGTCACCGCGAACGGGCTGCGCTTTGCCTGCCTCGGCGCGGGCGCGATCGACGCACCGCTCGTGCTGATGCTCCACGGCTTTCCCGACAATGCGTGGACGTGGGAGCATCAGTTCGCTCCGCTCGTCGCCGCCGGCTACCGCGTCGTCGCCCCCTTCCTGCGCGGCTATCCGCCGAGCGAGATCCCTGCCAACGGCTTTTATGATGCGGTGACTTTGGCCAATGACGCGCGCGGCCTGATCGAGGCGCTCAGCCCGGGGCGTCCGGCACGGGTCGTCGGGCAGGATTGGGGGGCGTCGCTGAGCTATGGCCTGATCGCGCTTTACCCCGCGCTGGTCCGCCGCGCGGCGGTGATGGCGATCCCGCATCCCGGCGAGCTGGCGCAGAGCCTGGCCGATCCCGAGCAGATCAAGCGCGCCTTTCACTGGTGGTATTTCCAAGTCCCCGGTCTCGCCGAGACCGATGTTCCCGCAGCCGACTTCGTGCTGATCGACTATTTGTGGGCCGACTGGTCGCCGGGCCACGATCACGGTGCCCACGTTGCTCGGGTCAAGGCGATGATGCGCCGGCCCGGCGCGTTCGCCGCCGCGATTGCGTACTACCGGGCCGCATTCACCCCGGCCCTGCGCGATCCCGCGCTCGATCCGCTTCGCGCGCGTCTCGGCGATCCGATCAGCGTGCCGACGCTTGCGCTGTGCGGCAGCGACGATCTGCGCGTCGTCCCGATGTCCCGCCAAGCCTCTCAATTCACGGGAGAATATGACTTTCGCATCATCGGCGACGCCGGCCATTTCCTCCATCGCGAACAGCCCGATGTCATAACCGCTCACCTCCTCGATTGGTTTGCGAAAGACTGATCACTCCCATTCGATCGTACCCGGCGGCTTGCTCGTATAGTCATAGACCACGCGGTTGATCCCCGCGACTTCGTTGATGATCCGCGTCGCCACCCCCGACAGGAACGCAGCGTCGAACGGATAGATATCGGCGGTCATGCCATCGACGCTCGTTACCGCGCGCAACGCCAGCACATAATCATAGGTGCGTGCATCCCCCATCACCCCGACCGTGCGGACGGGAAGCAGCACCGCAAACGCCTGCCAGATCGCGTCGTAGAGCCCGGCGTTGCGGATCTCCTCGAGGTAGACCGCGTCGGCCTTGCGCAAAATGTCGCAGCGTTCCTTGGTCACTTCCCCGGGAATGCGGATCGCCAGCCCCGGCCCGGGGAACGGATGGCGTCCGACGAACGCGTCGTCGAGCCCAAGCTCCCTGCCCAGCGCGCGCACCTCGTCCTTGAACAATTCGCGCAGCGGCTCGACGAGCTTCATGTTCATCCGCTCGGGAAGGCCACCGACATTGTGGTGGCTCTTGATCGTCACCGACGGGCCGCCGGTGAAGCTGACGCTTTCGATGACGTCGGGGTAGAGCGTGCCCTGGGCAAGGAAGTCCGCGCCGCCAAGCTTCGCCGCTTCCTCCTCGAACACCGCGATGAACTCGCCGCCGATGAATTTGCGCTTGGCCTCGGGGTCGGTCGCGCCCGCGAGCCCGGCGAGGAAGCGCTGTTCGGCGTCAACCACGACCAGCGGAATATTGTAATGGTCGCGGAACAGACCCTCGACCTGCTCGCGCTCGTGCAGGCGAAGCAGGCCATGATCGACGAACACGCAGGTCAACTGGCTGCCGATCGCCTCGTGGATCAGGATCGCCGCGACCGAGCTATCGACCCCGCCCGACAGCCCGCAGATCACCTTGCCATCCCCGACCTGCGCGCGGATCTCGGCGGTCTTCGCATCGCGATAGCCCGCCATCGACCAGTCGCCAGTGATCCCGCACACCTTGTGGACGAAGTTGGCGAGCAATTTGGCGCCGTCGGGGGTGTGAATCACTTCGGGGTGAAACTGGGTGCCGTAATAGCGCCGCGCTTCATCGGCGATGACTGCGAACGGGGCGCCATCGCTGGTCGCGACGATTTCGAACCCCGGGGCGAACTTGGTAACCTTGTCGCCGTGGCTCATCCACACCTGATGGCGCTCGCCGACCGCCCACAGCCCGTCGAACAGCGCGCAATCCTTGATCACGGTCAGGAAAGCGCGCCCGAATTCGCCCCCGTCGCCGGTCTCGACCGTCCCGCCGAGCTGATGGCTCATCACTTGCTGGCCGTAACAGATGCCGAGAATCGGAAGCCCGCTGTCGAACAGCGACTGGGGCGCGCGCGGGCTGTCGTCATCGGGGACTCCGGCGGGCGATCCCGACAGGATGATCCCCTTCGGCGCAAGTCGGTCGAGCGCCGCGGCGGCGGACTGGAACGGGACGATCTCGCAATAGACCCCCGTTTCGCGCACCCGCCGCGCGATCAACTGCGTCACCTGGCTTCCGAAATCGACGATCAGGATCGTGTCGGCGGGGGCAGTGATCATCGGCAGCGCACTTTCATCGGAGACGAAGAATGCGCGCGAGCCCTAAGGCCCGCGCGCACTGCTGTCCATGCCAGGTGGTCGAAGCGGGAAGCAGCTCACCGCTCGACTATTTCGGATCGAGCCCCGTATAATGGCCGAGGAAGGCGAAGACGTCGGCGGTTTCCTCGATGATCTTGCTGGTCGGTTTGCCGCTGCCGTGCCCGGCGCGGGTTTCGATCCGGATCAGGTGGGGGGCGCCAGCCGGATCAGCGGCCTGGAGCGCGGACACATATTTGAAGCTGTGTCCGGGGACGACGCGGTCGTCGGTATCGGCGGTGGTTACCAGCACGGGGGGATAATGCGCCCCGGGCTTTATATTGTGGTAGGGCGAGTAAGCGAGCAAGGTGCGGAAGTCGGCTTCCTTATTCGGATAGCCATAATCGTCGACCCAATAGCGCCCGGCGGTGAAGCGGTCGAAGCGCAGCATGTCCATCACGCCCACCGCGGGATGCGCCGCGGCGAACAGATCGGGGCGCTGGTTGACCACCGCGCCGATCAGCAAGCCCCCGTTCGACCCGCCTTCGACCGCGAGTTGGTTGGGGCCGGTGAGGCCCTGCGCCTTGAGATATTCGCCGGCCGCGATGAAGTCGTCGAACACATTCTGCTTGTTGGCGAGGCGCCCGGCGTCGTGCCACGCCTTGCCATATTCGCCGCCGCCGCGAATGTTGGCGAGGACATAGGTGCCGCCCGCCTCCATCCACGCCAGCCGGGTTGGCGAATAGGCCGGCAGCAGCGACGCGTTGAACCCGCCATAAGCGTAGAGCAGCGTTGGCGCGGGCCCGGTGCTGCCCTTCTTGCGGACGATGAACATCGGCACTTTGGTGCCGTCCTTCGACGCGAAGAAACGCTGCTCGACGCTGTAATCGTCGGGGTTGAAGGCGAGCTCGGGCGCCTGCCACACGCGGGCCTCCCCGCTGGCGACATCGTAGCGATAGATCGTCGTCGGGCGGTTGAAGCTGGTAAAGGCGAAGAAGGTCTCGTCGTCCCTCGCCTTGCCGCCAAACCCCGCCGCGGTGCCGATACCCGGCAGCGCCACCTTGCGCACCAGCCGGCCGTCGAGGTCGTGGACCCGCACTTCGGTCTTGGCATCGACTAGGTAGGAAGCGATGAGCTTGCCCCCGACCAGAGACACCCCGTCAAGCGTGGCGCTGTCCTCGGCGATCAGCGTGCGCGGGATGGCGGCGGGTTTGGCGACGTCGATCGCAACCAGCTTCAACTTGGGCGCGCCGTCGTTGGTGATGAAGTAAAAGGTCGAACCGACATTGCCGACGTAGGAATAATTGTTGGTGAAGCCCTTGATCAGGGTGCGCGGCCTGGCGGTCTTGTGGGCGAGGTCGATGAGGGTGACTTCGTAGCGGTCGTCGGTCCCCACCGAGGTCGTGATGATCAGCCAGCGACCGTCCTCGCTGATCGTCGCGCCGTGGCTGTAATCGGGATTGGCCGGGGTGGCATAGATCAGGCGATCGGCGCTCTGCGCGGTGCCGAGCGCGTGGAAATAGACCTTCTGGTTGCGGCTCGCGGCCTGGAAGGTCTGCCCCGGCGCGGGTTCGGGAAAGCGCGAATAATAAAAGCCGCGCCCGTCCTTGGCCCATTCGACCCCGCCGCCGAATTTGAGCCACTTCAGTTCGTCGGGGAGGATGCGCCCCGAGGCGACGTCGATCACTCTGACCGTGCGCCAGTCGGTGCCGCCGTCCTGGACTGCATAGGTAAGCAATTTGCCGTCGTCGCTCGGGCTCCATTCGGCGAGCGCGGTGGCGCCGTCGGCCGACCAGCCGTTGGGGTCGATCAGCACCCGCCCCGGCCCGTCGACGGCGTCGCGAACATAAAGCACCGCCTGATTCTGGAGCCCGCTGTTGCGCGTGTAGAAATAATGCCCCTTCTTCGACGGCACCCCGAAGCGCTCATAATCGTACAGCTCGGTCATCCGCGCCTTGAATTTGTCGCGCAGCGGCAGCGTGGCGAGGAAGCTGTTCGTGACCTTGTTCTGCGCCTCGACCCAGCCGCGAACTTCGCCGTCGCTGCGCACGTCATTCTCGAGCCAGCGATAGGGATCGGCGACGGCGACCCCGAACTGGAGATCGCTCTGGTCGGTATGGCGGGTGACGGGATAGGTCAGCGCGGGCTCCTGCAGGGTCGGACTGGGCAAGGTCGGCGCCTCGACGATCGGCCTACCGACATTTGGCGTCGGCGCCACGCTGGCACAGGCGGTCGACATCAACAGCATCGCAAGGGGAAGGGTCGAACGCATGACATCTCCGGCGGACAAAGCGAAAAGGGGCGCCGGCATGCTAGCCCGCGCCCCTCCCTTTGCAAGTCGCCAGATGGCGCTAGCGATCAGTAACCGCGATTGTAGCGGCCGTCGTTGCGCTGGAAGTTGACGTTCATGATCTCGCCGCGCTTGCCGATCTTGCAATCGAAGGTCAAATCGGCCTGCATGCCGCCATTATTCTGATAGCCGCGCTGGCCATAGCCCTGCTGGCCATAGCCCTGCTGGCCATAGCCCTGCTGGCCATAGCCCTGCTGGCCAAACCGGCCCGACGTCGCATAGCCACGGACGCGAAGCCCGCCATTCGACCGCTGCTCGACCGAGGTCACGCCGAGCACTCGGCCGCCACCCTGGTTGGCGTAGCCGCGCTGACCATAGCCATTGTTGTTATAGCCGTTATAGCCTTGGCCGTTATAGCCACCGCTAAGACGCTGCTCGGCCGCCGCTGCGCACTGTTGCACCGACGCGCGCTGGTTGACCTGGCCATAGCCGTAATTGCCCATCGGATATTGGCCATAGCCGCCGCCGGTGACGGCGTTGACAATCGCGCCGACGACGCCGCCACCATTGTTCTGGGGATAACCATACGCCTGCGCCGAAGCGGGGGTCGCCGCGGCAAGGCTCATCGCCAGCCCGGCGGCGCCGAACATGATGCTCTTGATCTTGGTCATAATGTGCTCCTCGAAAGCCCGAAAACTTATGCTCTGCGGCTTGAACCGTTTATCGGCGTGTTCGGGTGCATCGCGTGTGAACCCAAACATGGCCTCGCGTTCACAATCATTAACAGCCGCGTCGTGCGAAACGGCGCAAAAAAGGCCCGCGAGCCGAAGCGCGCGGGCCTTTTTATGCATGGCGACCAGAAGGGTAGCCGATCAGGCGGCGTCGTCCTCGTCGCTCATCACCGGGCCCGAGTCCTGGCCCTTGGCGCTGACGTCGCGGTCGACGAATTCGATGATCGAGATCGGCGAGGCATCGCTCATGCGGATACCGGCCTTGATCACGCGGCAGTATCCGCCCTCGCGACCCTCATAACGCGGGCCGATGACGTCGAACAACTTGACCAGCTGCGCGTCGTCGAGCAACCGGCCGTGAGCGAGACGGCGGTTCGAAAGCCCGCCCTTCTTGGCCAGCGTGACGAGCTTCTCGACGTAAGGGCGAAGCTCCTTCGCCTTGGCGGTGGTGGTGGTGATCTGCTCATGCTTGATCAGTGCCGCCGCCATGTTGCGAAACAAGGCGGTGCGATGGCTGCTGGTCCGCTGAAGCTTACGATGTCCGACGCGATGGCGCATGGTCTAGTCCTCTGTTCGTAGGGGGGCCGTACGAGGTACCCCGATCCAGGCGGTGATAACGGGCACCGCCCAAACCCGTGGAGAGACTCGAGTTAGCCGAGCAATTCCTGTTCGAGCTTCTTGGCCATTTCCTCGATGTTCTCGGGGGGCCAGCCGGGGATGTCCATGCCGAGGCGCAGGCCCATGCTGGCAAGGACTTCCTTGATCTCGTTGAGGCTCTTGCGCCCGAAATTGGGCGTGCGGAGCATCTCGGCTTCGGTCTTCTGGACGAGGTC
>CAXSCF010000088.1:1539-8034 GCA_964235815.1 uncultured Sphingomicrobium sp. | reverse complement strand
ATCTTTAACAATCCGCACAATCCGACCGGGCGTTTGTTCGATGGCGACGAACTGGCGGCGGTGGCGGCGGTCGCGCGGGCGAACGACCTGATCGTGATCAGCGACGACGTGTGGGAGCATTTGCTGATGGACGGGCAGGCGTTCGTGCCGCTGGCGGGTCTTCCCGGCATGGCCGAGCGGACAATCAAATGCGGATCGGCGGGAAAAATTTTTTCGCTGACCGGATGGAAGATCGGGTGGATCGCGGCCGAGCCCGAACTGGCGACCCTGTGCGCGCGAGCGCATCAATTTCTGACCTTTGCCAGTGCGCCGCACTTGCAGGCGGCGGTGGCGTTGGGTCTGGCCGAGGGCGATTCGTGGCTGGCCCCGATGCAGTCCCGCTTCGCCGATGCGCGCGACCGGCTGCGCGCCGGGCTGATCGCGGCGGGCTATGCGGTGTTGCCGAGCGCAGCGACCTATTTCTTGATCATCGATCTCGCGGCCTCGGGCATCGACCTCGATGACGAATCCTTCGCTCGGCTGACGGTCGAGCGAGCGGGGGTGGCGGTAATCCCCCTGTCGTCGTTCGCCGAGCATGACGCGCCGCGCCACTTCGTGCGCTTGTGTTTCGCCAAATGCGACGCGACGATCGATGCGGGAACAGCGGCGATGGCGTGCGCGCGCAGGATGGCGCTGGCCTAGGCTGCGACGTCGAGCGCGGCATAATGCGGCCAGCGCGTGGCCCATTCGGCGATCCAACCGGCAAGCGCGTTGGGAGCCAGCGGACGCGCGATCAGATAGCCCTGTGCGACGTCGCACCCGAGCTTGGACAACAAGACCAATTGATCGGCTTTTTCGACCCCCTCTGCGGTACAGGTCAGTCCGAGCCCGTGTGCCAGATCGATCATGAACTTTACCATCAGAGCGCTGTCGGCCGACGTCGTGGTATCGGTGATGAAGAAGCGGTCGATCTTGAGTTCGCTGAACGGCAATTGGCGCAATTGCATGAGGGTCGAATAGCCTGTGCCGAAATCGTCGATGGCGAGGCCGATGCCCTTGATCCGAAACCGGGTCAGCGTGTCCATCAGCTTGATCAACGGCTGGGTCGCGCCCTCGGTCAATTCGAGCACGAGGCGTTCGGTGGGAACGCCGAGCGCGCGGCACATGCGTTCGACGAGGTCGGGGAAATCGAGCGCGTCGAGGCTCAAGGCACTGATATTGAAGGCGATGCGGGTGTCGATGCCTTCGTCACGCCAGCTGAGCCATTGGCGCAGCGCGGTGCGCAGGCCCCATTGAGTCAGGGGGTCGATCAGGCCGTGCTTTTCGGCAAGCGGGACGAAGCGAGCGGGAGGGACCATCCCGACTTTGGGATCGCTCCACCGTACCAGCGCCTCGACTCGTTGCAGGGTGCCGTCGGCGAGGCTGACCTTGGGCTGGTAGACCATGTGCAGCCGGCCGTTAATCAGCGCGCGCTCGAACTGATCGAGCAAGCCAAGATCGGTGGCTGCGATCATCGGCCTGCCGTCATGCGGCCAGCGTCGGCTTGACCGCGAGCAGGACTTCCTCGAGCGCGTCGAGCCGGGTCGGCTTCTCGAGCGGACCGACCATGCGCAGCCCGAGCGCCTCGCCCAGCCGCGCTGCGCTGTCGAGGATGCGGCGGTCGAAGCCCGAGATGATCAGGACGGGCCCGCGGAAATCCCGTTCGGACAGGAACCGCAGCAATTCGACGCCATCGCTGCCGGGCATGCCGAGGTCGATCGCAACCATGTCCGGAACCTGAGCGGTCAAGCGCGCGCGGAAGTCATCGTCGCCATCGGCGATCTGGGCCGTGTAACCGCACAAGTCGGCGGCCTTGGCGACGAACGCCGCAAGCTGCGGCTCGTCGTCGATCAGCAACAGCTTTGGCCGAACCACCGCAAGCATCTCCACGCCCTCACCTCCTGGCCCAATGCCACCAGTGCAACGCTTTACGATCCAAGGTCAAACGCTTGAAACGGGATTTTAACCTCAAGGCAGCTAATATTCCGTCTGGTGCGAAGTCGATGGCGCGTGGAGGAATGAAGCATGTTCGCAAGTTTGATCCGGCGCAAACCGGTGCGCTCGCTCGGCGAACAGGACGAAGCCTTCGAGTCGACCAGTTTCTCGCTGTCGATGGCGGTCCCACGGCCGGAGGAACGGCGCGGCGAGGCGCGCAACGTCGCGACCTTGCGGGTCGCCAAGCTGACCGAAAACAATGGTCGCGAACAATTGATCCGGGTGCGCAACGTCACCGCCGGGGGCTTGATGGCGGAGCTTGGCCATCCCTTGACCGTCGGCGATCCGATCGCGCTCGAACTGAGCTCGCAGAAAATTCCCGCGACTGTGGTGTGGACTCGCGACGGCACGGTCGGTCTCAAATTCGACCAGGGGGTCGATCTTGGCGAGCTGCTCGCCGGGCGCAAGCCGCGCCACGGTTTTCGACCGCGCCCGCCGCGGCTCGAGGTCGATTGCAAGGCGACGCTCAAGCTCGGCAAGACCTATTATACGGTCGACGTCCACGACATTTCGCTGGGCGGGGTGAAGGTCGAGCCGATCGACGAATATTGTCTGGGCAAGCAGGTCGTGGTCGTGGTCGAGAGCTTGCGCCCGATCCGCGGCGAGGTGCGCTGGTTCTCCGATCGACGCGCGGGCGTGGTGTTCGACCAGCCGCTCAACTTCGAGGAACTGGCCGAATGGGTCGGCAAACGGCTCGAACTTGCGGCGCTCAAGGCGAGCTTCAAGCGCCCCTAGGTCGCCGGGGGGTTATATCGGGGGGTGCGACGTCATATCTTGTTGCGGACAGCAATGGAGTGACGGACATGGCACAGGAAATCGCGATCGTGGCGGGGGGATGCTTCTGGTGCACCGAGGCGATCTACCTCGACGTTGCCGGGGTCGAAGCCGTCGAGAGCGGCTATATCGGGGGTCACGTCACCGACCCGACCTACAAGCAGGTGTGCGGCGGGGACACCGGCCATGCCGAGGCGGTCAGGCTGACCTTTGACCCTGGGGTGATCGGCTATGGCGATTTGCTCGACATCTTCTTCGCAACGCACGATGCGACGCAACTCAATCGCCAGGGAGGGGACGTCGGCACCCAGTATCGTTCGGCGATCTTTCCCCAGGACGCGGCACAACGGGCCGAGGCCGAAGCGGCCATTGCGCGCGCCGATGCCGATCAGGGCGGGCGAGTGGTGACGACCCTCGAGGCCAATGACGTGTGGTATCCGGCCGAGGATTATCACCAGAATTATTATGAGCGCGCCGGATCGGCCAATCCCTATTGCATGGCGGTGATCAGCCCCAAGCTGCGCAAGTTCAGGAAGAGTTTTCAGGACCGGCTGAAGAGTGCGGACGCGCACACGGTGTGAACAGCAACTCTATTGTAGTTAATGTGCAACGCCCGCCCCAGATCGCGTTTTAAGACGATCTTAACAGGTGTCCACCAGTTGGGTTGTCGGATACCAATGCCGACGACCGGTGTTCGGTCGCTTGTTATCAATGGGGGAATCTGTGAACCGTAATTTTCCGCTGCTCGGCGTTGTCGCCGCAAGCCTCATGCTTCCTGCCTGTGCCACCGTGACACGTGGCACGTCGCAGAAGTACAGCATCGTATCTCAGCCGAATGGCGCCGAGGTTAAGCTATCGACCGGCCAGACCTGCATCACGCCATGCGAACTCAAGCTCAAGCGTCGCCCGGGTTTCACCGCGACGATCAAGAAGCAGGGCTATCGCGTTTCGGAAGTCATTGTCGAAAGCAAACTCGGCGGCGGCGGGGCCCTTGCCGGTGCAGGAAACCTGCTTGCCGGTGGTCTCGTGGGCGGAATCGTTGATGGCTCGAACGGGTCGATGAACAATCTGACACCCAATCCGCTCAAGGTCACACTGGTTCCGGAGCCAGCGGCAGTCGCTCCGTTGTCCGTTCCGGCGCCGGCCGCAGCGACATCGCCCACGACGCCGCCCGCGCCCACTACGACGAGCGATGCCCGGGACGGGAACGCTCCCGCTGTCACCAGTGCGGCGGTCGTCACACCAGCCGCGTAAAACCCGCGCCGGATCAAGAGAGGGCGGCCCGCGGGTCGCCCTTTTTCATGTGCGCGGCGCGACCGCCCTTGCCAGACGGTCGCGGATTGCGGCGGCGATTCCGTCGCCAGGGATCGGGGCGACGGCGATCGCCCGCCGGTCACTGGCGTCGGCCTCATGGAGCAGGTCGAACAGCCGCGCGGCCGCTTCGACCGGGTCGCCAGCCGCGCTGAGGGTGACGTCGCCAGCGACCGCGCCGAAGCCGATCACGAATTCGCCATCTTGCGCGTCGCTGGCATCGAGCCGGAGCGGCTTCGACGGGGCGTAATGACTGATCATCATACCGGGTGCCTCGATGGTTCCCGATGCGAACGGCGCATCGATGTGGATCGGGCCACGGCGCAGCAGGCGCAAGGGCCCGCCGGTCGCCGCGACGATGGTCGATTCGATCCCGCGTTCGCTCGGGCCGCCATCGATGATCAGGGCGACCCGGGTGCCGAGGCTGCTCGCGACATGGCCCGCGCGCGTCGGGCTTATGCCGCCGCTGGCATTGGCCGAGGGGGCGGCGAGGGGCTTGTCGCACGCCGCGAGCAGCGCCTGCATGATGGGGTGCGCGGGGACGCGGATGGCGATGGTGGCGAGCCCGGCGGTGACGAGGCTGGCGATGCCATTGTCCTCCCGAAGCGGGACGACCAACGTCAGCGGGCCGGGCCAATGCGCCCGGGCGAGGTCGAGTGCCTGTTCGTCGAACTTGCCGAGACGCCGGGCCGAGGCAAGGTCCGGGACGTGGACGATGAGCGGGTTGAAGCTCGGGCGGCCCTTGGCGGCGTAGATGCGCGCCACCGCAGCCGCGTCGGTGGCGTCGGCGGCGAGGCCGTAGACGGTCTCGGTCGGGACCGCGACGGGTCGCCCGGCAAGGATCAGGCGCGCGGCTGCAGCGATCGCTTCGTCGCCATCGGGCATTATGCGGGGAGGTGGCAGCGGCATGGCTCGCCCGCTATAGCGTCGCGGCGCCCGATCCAAGGAGTTATCGATGAGCTTCACTGCCCCGGTCCGTGACCAGCGTCTCGTGCTCGACATGATCGGGACGATGGCGGGCGTGGACAATGCGCCCGACCGCGACATCGTCGATGCGGTGATCGAAGGAGCGGCGGCGTTTGCCCAGGGAGTGTTCGCCCCGCTCGATCGGGTTGGCGACACAATCGGGGCGCGATGGGACAATGGGGTCGTGACGATGCCCGCGGGGTTCAAGGCAGCGTATCGGGCGTTTATCGAGGGTGGGTGGATGAGCCTTGCCGCGCCCGAGGCGCATGGCGGGCAGGGGTTGCCTCTGTCGCTATCGGCGGTGCTGATGGAAAATCTCGACGCCGCCAATCTTGGCTTCGCATTGTGTCCGATGCTGTCGATGGGCGCGATCGAGGCCTTGGCGGCGCATGGAACGGACGATCTGAAGCGCGACTATCTGCCCAAGATCGTGTCGGGCGAGTGGCCCGCGACGATGAACCTGACCGAACCTCAGGCGGGGAGCGACGTCGGCGCGCTCAAGTCGAAGGCCAGACTTCATGAAGACGGATCGTGGCGCCTCAGCGGGACCAAGATCTACATCACCTTTGGCGAGCATGACCTGACCGATCAGATCGTTCATCTGGTGCTGGCGCGCACCCCGGACGCGCCCGAGGGGACGCGCGGGATTTCGCTGTTCCTGGTGCCCAAGATTTTGCCCGACGGGACGCGCAACGACCTTCGCTGCGTCGGGATCGAGCATAAGCTTGGCATTCACGCCTCGCCGACCTGCGTGATGAGCTATGGCGATGCCAGCTGGGATGCCGGCGGCGGCGCGACCGGCTGGCTGATCGGACCCGAAAATGGCGGGATGCGGTCGATGTTCACGATGATGAACAACGCCCGATTGAATGTCGGGTTGCAGGGCGTGGGGATAGCCGAGCGCGCGACGCAGCGCGCGGTGGCTTATGCGATCGAGCGCAAGCAGGGGCAGCGCAACCGGTTGCCGGTGGCGATCGCCGACCACCCCGACGTGCGGCGCATGCTGCTGCGGATGCGCAGCCTAACGACCGCGGCGCGGGCGCTGGTCTATTATGCGTTCGACCAGCTCGGCCGCGGGCATGCGGGCGATGCGGCGGCGGCGGCGCGAGCCGAAGTGCTGACACCCTTGGCCAAGGCGTGGGGCACCGATGTCGGGTGCGAGGTCGCGAGCCTTGGTATCCAGGTCCACGGCGGGATGGGCTATGTCGAGGAGACCGGAGCGGCGCAGCATCTGCGCGATGCGCGGATTGCGCCGATCTACGAAGGCACCAACGGGATTCAGGCGGCCGATCTGGTCGGGCGCAAGCTGGGGCTCGACGGCGGTCTCGCGTTCGACGGGCTGATCGGTGATATCCGCGCCGATGCGCAGGACCCGCGGCTGATCGCGCTGTGCGACCAGGTCGAGGTCGCAGGCCAGACGATGCGCGACAT
>CAXSCF010000088.1:0-1529 GCA_964235815.1 uncultured Sphingomicrobium sp. | reverse complement strand
GCAGACGATCGCCAGGCGGGCAGCTATCCATTCCTCACAATGTGCGCGGTGCTGACTGCCGGGTGGCTGGTCGAGCGTCTGGCGCGGAGCGATAAAGCCGACGAGCGAACCAAGGCTTCCACGAACTACTTTCTCACCGCGCTGGTACCCGAGGCGAGCGGGCTGGCGGCGGCGGCCGAAGCGGGCGCGGCGTTGCTCTACGCGGTGCCGGCCGAGGCGCTTGCGTAATATTCCTCAGTTCGCTAGACAGGGACAGATTAAGCGAGTTCGCCCGACAGCAAATGCACGGGGTCGATCCCGAGCTGGGTCATGCGGGCGCGGATCGCCGGCCAGTCGGACTTGATGAACTGATCGCGTTCGGTCGTGCGAAGGCGCGCGCGCGCGCCCGGAGCGACGAACATCCCTACCCCGCGCTTGACCACGACCAGGCCATCCTCCTGAAACCCTTGATAGGCCTTTGCGACGGTCAGCGGATTGGCGCCCTGCTCGGCCGCGAGCACCCGCACCGAGGGCAAGGGATCGCCATCGGCGAAGCGCCCGGCGATGATCGCGTCGGCAATGACGTCACGCAAGCGAACGTAAACCGGTTTATCGTGGCTGCCTCGAAGCGTCATGCTGTCATAATACAGCAGCGCGGCGTGAAATCAAGCGTCGGGCGCGCGTTCGGGGGGCGACCAGTGACGCACCACGGTGCCAAGCGGGGGGCGTGCTCGCTCCTCCAGCGGAAAGCCCGGCGAGCCGAGGAAGAAAAATCCGGCGATGCGCTCGCCGGACGTGCAGAAGGCGGCGCGGACGGTTTCCGAATAGGCCGCCCAGCCGGTGATCCATCCGCCGACGAAGCCCAGGGCATGGGCCGCGAGCAACAGGTTCATCCCCGCCGCGCCGGCGGACAATTGCTGCTCCCACACGGGGATCTTGCCGACCATCGGCGCCGACACCACGACCACCAGCGACGGCGCCTGATGGGCGAATTCGAGCGCCTTGGCATAATGCGCGGGGAGCGCGCCGGGGTCGCTCTCGGGCAAAGCGTGCGCGAGGAGGTCGGCGAGCGCCGGGCGCTGGTCGGTGGCGACAGTGATGAAGCGCCACGGGAACAGTTTGCCATGATCGGGGGTGCGCGCGGCGATGGCGAGGATGCGCGCCAGCTGCGCCTCGTCGGGGCCCGGTGCGACCATGTCGCGCGGGCGGCCCGAACGGCGGGTTTCGAGCAAAGCGAGGGTCGAGGAGAGGTCATTGAGCATGGCGACGAGGCTTAGCGGGGCGCGACGAACTTTACACGCCCCGCTTTCGCTGTAGTCTCCGCCGCGACATCAAGCCGCCGCATTCGATGGCCGGCAATCATTCGGGGAGTATTTGCAATATGGTCGACACGCCGACGGCGGATAATCCGCTCGAGCCCGATATCAGCCACGAAAATCCGGCGGCCCGGGGCGAGTGGTTCGGGCACCCGCGTCAGCTTGCGCGCCTGTTTACCACCGAGGCGATGGAGCGGTTCGGCTATTACGGCATGCGCGCGCTGCTGACGCTGT
>CAXSCF010000087.1:0-8046 GCA_964235815.1 uncultured Sphingomicrobium sp. | reverse complement strand
CTCGCACGTCGCCGCCATGGTCGCGCCGAGCAGCATGTTGTTGCAGATCTTGGCCGCTTGCCCCGCGCCCGCATCGCCAGCGTGGATAACGGTTTTGCCCATGCAGTCGAGGAAAAGTTTGGCGCGCTCGAACCCTTTTGGACTGCCCCCGACCATGAAGGTCAGCGTGCCCCCGTCCGCCGCCGCAATCCCGCCGCTAACGGGTGCATCGACCATCTCAAATCCCGCCGCTTGCGCCTCGGCTTCGACCGCCTTGGCGGTGGCGACGTCGATCGTCGAACAATCGATCAGGATCGCCGTCTTGGGCGCGTGGGGCAGGACGGTCAGCCGATAGACGTCGGCGACATGCTTGCCCGCGGGGAGCATGGTGATCACCGCCTCGGCCTCGGCCATCGCCGCCGCCGCGCTGTCGGCGATGGTGCAGCCATTGGCCTTGGCCCGCGCCAGCGCGTCCGGGCTGAGGTCGAACGCCAACACCTCATGCCCCGCCTTGGCAAGGTTGGCGGCCATCCCCCCGCCCATGTTGCCGAGCCCGATGAATCCAACGCGTGCCATGCTCAACTCCGTGTTCTGCGATTAATCAACAAGCCCAATCCTGCGCCAAGCGCGGCAGGCAACGCCGTGAAAGGAAGCATGCTCAGTGCAAAGCTCGGCCATACCGAAAGAGGCGGCCAAATTAGCAATGACGCCAAACCTATCGCGGTTCCCGACAGTAACCCCCAACCATAGCCGTTCCGAAATGCCACGGCGACGGCAGCACAAAATGCGAGGAGGACTGCCAGAAGGATGAACGGGCCACCTCCGTCCATTTTTATGCCCCCGTCCACTTTCCGGGACGCTTGTCGACGAAGGCGGCCATGCCTTCCTTCTGGTCCTCGGTCCCAAACAAGCCGTGGAACAGCCGGCGCTCGAAGTTGATCCCTTGCGCCAAGTTCATTTCAAATGCCGCATTGACCATTTCCTTGGTCGCGATCGCCGCCAGCGGGGCCATCGCCGCGATCGCCGTCGCGGTCTTCAGCGCTTCGTCGATCAGGTCCGCGGCGGGCACCACCCTGGCCACCAGCCCGGCGCGCTCGGCCTCTTCGGCGCCCATCATCCGCCCGGTGAGGCACATCTCCATCGCCTTGGCCTTGCCGATTGCCAGCGTGAGTCGCTGCGACCCGCCCATCCCGGGGGTCACGCCCAGCTTGATCTCGGGCTGGCCGAACTTGGCGCTTTCTGCGGCGATGATGAAGTCGGCCATCATCGCCACTTCGCACCCCCCGCCGAGCGCGAACCCGGCGACGGCGGCAAGCCACGGCTTGCGCGTCCGCGTCACCTGCTCCCACCCGGCGAAGAAATTGCTCGAATACATCGCCGCGAAACCCTGCGCCTGCATCTCCTTGATGTCGGCCCCCGCCGCGAAGGCCTTTTCCGAACCCGTCAGGACCAGGCAGCGCTGCCCCGGGTCGGCGTCATAAGCGGCAAAGGCAGCGATAAGATCGCGCAGCACGCCCGAGTTGAGCGCATTAAGCGCCTGCGGGCGGTTCAAGGTAACCAAAGTCACCGCGCCTTGTTGCTCAACAAGGATGGTTTCGTACTCGCTCATCATTTTTCCTCTCGTCACCCCGGCCTTGAGCCGGGGCCTGCCTTCTTTCAACCGCCGTGAAGAAAAGGCGGGTCCCGGGTCAAGCCCGGGATGACGTCTCGTCGAACGGCGTCCATTGTTCGTCGTGCGGCAATGGCTCGAACAACGCCTCGACCGCGGCCTCGCTGATCTCCTCGGGCGTCGCCGGGGTCCAACGCGGCGCATTGTCCTTGTCGATCAGCAGCGCGCGAACGCCTTCGGCGAAATCGGGATGGTGGATCATCCGCACCATCAGCCCATATTCCATCCGCATCTCATCGACGAAGTGGAGCTGATAGGGGCTTTCGACCAGCAGCTTCAAACTCACCTTGCACGCCATCGGCGATTTCTTGCGGATGGTCGCGGCTTCGGTCGCGGCCCAGTCATCGCCCTCGTCGCCCCCCGCGTCGAGCGCGGCGAGGATGTCCTCAAGCCGGTTCGAGGCGAAATAGCGATCGATCTTGCCCAGATTCCTGGCGATCCGCGCCTCGGGCACGTCCATCTCCGACAGCTCGTCGAGGATCGCGGCGACGCGTAACGGCTGCGCCATGATCCGCTCCTTGGCCTCGTCGAGCCGCGCGGAGGGAATGTAATGCGTCGCCAGCCGCAGCTTGAGGCACTCCGCCCCGTCGAGCCGCGCCCCGGTCAACGCCAAAAACTGCGCCAATCGCCCGCGCAGCCGCGACAGGTACCGCCCCCCGCCGACATCGGGGAAAATCCCGATCGTCGTCTCGGGCATCGCCAGCAGCGTGCGCTCGGTGGCGACGCGATAGCGGCACGGGCAGGCGATCCCGACCCCGCCGCCCATCGTCACCCCGTCCATGAACACGACGCCCGGCTTGGGGTAGGTATATTCGAGGTGGTTCAAGCGATATTCGTCGAAGAAGAAGCCCGCGGCATCGGCGCCGTCGACCGGGCGGCTGATATCGACCACGTCGCCCCCGGCACAAAAACCGCGCGACATCTTGGGGTCTCCCCCCGCATCGACCGCATGGTCGATGAGGATGATCCGCACGTCGGGGTCGTCGCGCCATTCATTGAGCGCCGCCGCCATGCCGTTGACCATCGCGCGGTTGAGGCTGTGCAGCGCGCGCGGGCGGTTGAGCCGCAGCCGCCCGGCCAGGCCTTCCTTGTAGGTCAGCACGTCGCTCGAAACTTGGCTCATCGCATTCACGTCACGGGGCCTTTGCATACGAACCGGGGGCGGGCTCGATCCCTTCGGCAATGGTCCGCGCAGCGACGGTCTTGCCGCTTCCCTTGGCGCCGAGCCACCGGGTCCAGTGCGGCCACCAGCTGCCCTCGTGCCGCGTCGCCCCGCCAAGCCAGTCGGCGGCGGCTTCGGGCTGGTCGTCGCGGGTCCAATAGCCATGCTTGTTGGCGGCGGGCGGGTTGATCACCCCGGCATTGTGCCCCGACCCGCCGAGCAGGAAATCGGCCCCCACTCCGCGCGCGCCGCGATAAACCGCTTCCCACGCCGAGACATGGTCGTCCTTGAGCGCGATGACCAGCATCGGCACGGCGATTGCGGCAAGGTCGATCGCTACTCCGCCGACGCTGAACCCGGCCGGGTCGCGCAGGCGATTGTTGAGCAGGAGGTCGCGATTATAGCTCTTGAGAAATGCGGCCGGAATCCGCGCGCCATCCTCGAACCAGTAAAGCAGGTCCGATGGCGGGGCGGGCTGGTCGAGCAGATAATGCTGGACCACGCTCGACCAGATCAGATCGTTGGCGCGCATCGCCGCGAACAGCCGCTGCAATTCGAGGCTGTCGATAAAGCCCTGGCTGGCGATATGCGCGTCGAGCGCGTCGAGATGGCCTTCGTGGACGAATGCCGACCAGTCGCGCATGTCGGCGAAATCGACCAGACTGCCGATCAGCGTCGCCGAATGCGCTTCCTTGCCGCGCCCCTTGGCGGCGAGCCACGCCAGCGCGATCGCCACCAGCGTCCCGCCAAGGCAGAAGGCGAACAGGTCGGGCGCCGTTTTCGTGCGGGCACCGACCTGCTCGATCGCGGCGACGACTCCGTCGAGAACATAATCCTCGACCCCCTTGTCCTTCAATGCGGCGCCCGGGTTGACCCAGCTCACGACGAACACCGTGCGGCCCTCGTCGACCAGCCACTTGACCAGGCTCGACCGCGGCACAAGGTCGATCATGTAGTAACGGTTGACCAGTGGCGGGACGTAGAGCAGCGGCTCGGCCGCGACCTTGGCCGTCGTCGGCGTAAATTGAATCAGCTGGAACAGCTCGTTCTGGAACACCACCTCGCCGGGCGTCGCGGCAATCGTCACGCCTTTTTCGAACGCGCCCGGGTCGGTTCGCCGCTTGACGATGCCCCGGCCACTCGAAATGTCCTCGAGCAGGTTGGCGAACCCCTGGACGAGGTTGGCGCCGTTGGTATCCTTGGTCCGCCTGATCACGTCGGGGTTGGTCAGCGCGTGGTTCGAGGGCGACACGGCATTGAGATATTGATCGAGCAGGACGCGCACCATCGACTTGCGCTTGTCCTCCCCGTCGCCCAGCGCAACCACCTCGCGCAATTGCTCGGAGGCAAGCAAATAAGCGTCGCGAAGTCCGCGGAACCAGGGATCGTCCTGCCACTCGGGCGCGGCGAAGCGGCGATCGCGTGGGCGGTCGCTCGCTGTCCCGGTCATCGCCTTGGTCCAGAAGTCGCCCCACTGCTGCGCCGCCGCCAGCTGGACCTGGATCAGATCCTGTGGCCGCATCGCCAGGCTCATGGCATGCTCGCTGGTCGCCTGGGCGACGGCGAAGGGGTCGAACGGCATGGTCGGTTTGCCCCCCATCATCTTTTCCGCGGCCTCGGTCAGGCGCTTGGTAAGGTCGTCGATCATGAAGAACCCTTTGATCCGTTCGTCCCGAGCGAAGTCGAGGGAGTAGTTCGAGCGCAGCCGAGAACTGCGCGGTCGGCCTCGGCTTCGCTCGGTTCAGTCCCTCGACTTCGCTCGGGAGGAACGGGCAGAGTGAAGTTCATCACTGCCGCGTCAATTCGCGCCCGACGATCATCCGCATCACCTGGTTGGTCCCCTCGAGGATCGAGTGAACCCTTAGATCGCGCCAGAAGCGCTCGATCGGATAATCCTGCAGATAGCCGTAACCGCCATGCAATTGCAGTGCGCGGTCGACCACGCTCGATCCGGTGTCGGTCGCCAGCCGTTTGGCCATCGCCGCGAACTTGGTTTTGTCGGGAGCATTGGCGGTGACCTTGGTCGCCGCGACATAGAGCAGCATTCGCGCCGCCTGGAGCTCGGTTTCCATGTCGGCGAGCATGAACTGCGTATTCTGGAAATCGGCGATCGCCTTGCCGAACTGCTTGCGGTCCTTGGTGTAATTGATCGCTTCGTCGAGGCAGCGCTGCGCCCCGCCGAGGCTGCACG
This sequence comes from uncultured Sphingomicrobium sp., assembly GCA_964235815.1. GTDB lineage: Bacteria > Pseudomonadota > Alphaproteobacteria > Sphingomonadales > Sphingomonadaceae > Sphingomicrobium. The sequence continues at coordinate 3,045 of CAXSCF010000087.1, read as the reverse complement.
CGCCGATGTTGAGCCGGCCGCCGTCGAGCCCCATCATCGCGATGCGAAAGCCTTCGCCCTCGCCTCCGACACGGTTGGCGACCGGCACGCGGACCTCGTCGAAATTGACTTGGGCGGTCGGCTGCGAATGCCAGCCCAGCTTCTTTTCCTGCGCCCCGAACGACACGCCGGGCATGTCCTTTTCGATGACCAGCGCGCTGATGCCCTTGGGTCCGTCCTCACCGGTGCGGACCATGGTCACGTAGATCTCATTCTCGCCAGCGCCAGAGATGAACGCCTTCGACCCCGACACGATATAATCGTCGCCGTCTCGCACCGCCTTGGTCTTCAGCGCGGCGGCGTCCGAACCCGACGAAGGTTCGGTCAGACAATAACTGCCGATCCGCTCCATCGTGATCATCGACGGCAAATATTTTTCCTTGACCTCGGCGGCACCGAAACGGTCGATCATCCACGCCGCCATATTGTGGATTGAAACGAACGCGCTGGTCGAAGGACAGCCATAGGCCATCGCCTCCATGATCAATGCCGCTTCGAGCCGCCCAAGGCCGATCCCGCCACTGTCTTCGCCGACGTAAATCGATGCAAAGCCAAGTTCGGCGGCGGCGCGGATCGTGTCGCGCGGAAAGATATGCTGTTCGTCCCACTCGGCGGCGTGCGGGGTGATCGCGTCAGCGGTGAATTTCTGCGCCATTTCCTGGATCTGGCGCTGGTCGTCGGTCAAGTCGAACTGGGTCATGCGGCGGCCATTAGCCGTGCCGCCGCGCTCAAGCCAGCCCCTCCGCCTTCATCACCGTGTGGACCGTGTCGCGCTGTTCCATGCGCTGGCGGAAGGCGGTGAGGTTGGGCCAATTGCCAAGGTCGATGCCGTGGGGCTTGGTCCACCCCAGCATTGCGAACAGATAGGGATCCGCGACGGACATGTGGTCGCCGGTGAGATAATCCTGTTCGTCGAGACTCTTTTCGAGGAAATCGAGCTTCTTGCCCACCATGGCGCGCGCCGCGGTCTTGGCCTCGTCGCTCGACCCCGGGTTGAACAAGGGCCCGAAACTCTTGTGGACGTCGCTGCCGAGAAAGCTCAGCATTTCGATCACGCGATAGCGCGGCATTCCGGTCTTGGGCAGCAACAACCCGTCGCCCGCCATGTCGCCGATATATTGCAGCACCGCGCCATTCTCGCTCAGCACCTGGCCGTCGTCCATCTCCAGCGCGGGCACCGCTCCCTTGGGGTTGATGCCATAATAATCGGCGCCGCTAGCGGTCCTGTGGGCCTTGAGGTCGACCGCCTCGCTGTGGTGCGAAAGCCCGGTCTCGTGGAGCAGGATGTGCGCCGCCTGGCTGCACGCCCCGGGGGAATAATAAAGCTTCATCATGATCTCCTCACCCGGCGCAGCGGGCATAGTTCAAATTGACCGGGGGTTCCTGCCCCGGCTCGGGGTCGGTGCGGCGTTGGAGCTGGCCATCGACCAGGGAGAAGCGCTCGGTCCGCTTCCACGTCTGGCCTTCGCCGGCAAAACTGTAGCGCGCGTCGAACCGGGTCGCGGTCGCCGCCATCACCTTGGCGAGCGCCCCATTGGCTTCGTAGAAGGTCAGCCCGGCCTCGCCGATCGTCAGCAACCCCTTGGCATCGCCCTTGGTCGAGGTGCAATCGGCGGCGTTGATCCCCCACCGCCCACGGAACGCCGCCGGGATGGTCAGCGGCAGCACCCACGAAGCGGTCGAATTGACAGGGGTCGAGGTCTCGCTCGGCGGAACTGTCTCGACCGTGGCGTTGGCGGCTTCGGCCGCATTGACGCCATTGTCGATCGCGATGTTCGAATCGTCCGCGGGTTTGTGGCACGCCGCTAACGCCAACGCGGTCAGGGCGGGGAGGACAAGGTTACGCTGTTTCATCCCCGACCAACGCCTCGGCCTCGATTTCGATGCGCCATTCGGGGCGGAGCAGGGCGGATACGACGACCATCGTCGCCGCCGGGCGCACCGCGCCGAACACCTCCCCATGCACCGCCCCGACCGCATCGGCATCGGCGGGATCGACTAGATACATCCGCGTCCGCACGACATCGGCGGCCGATCCGCCAAGCTCCGCGATCGCTCCAAGAATGATCGCCCAACACCGCCGAGCCTGCGCCCCCGCATCCCCTGAAGTCGACGACCCATCGGCTTCGACCGGCGCCGTCCCCGACACCAGGATGCGGTCGCCAACCCGGACAGCGCGCGAAAACCCGAACGCCGCCTCATAGGGCGAGGCCGATCGCGTCGCGCGTCTCAACCTACCGCCCTCCGCTCATCCTGAGGAGCCGCTGAGCCTTTGTCGAAGCGGTGTCTCGAAGGACCGATGCGAGCTTCGAGACGGAGCGTCGTCAGGCTCAGCATCTCGTCAGCATAGAGGGTCGCTTCACGCGCCTCACCCCATCGTCGGAATGACGAACGCGTTCGCCAGTTCGCCCGTCCCGCCGTCGGGCCAGCGCTGGGTGATCGTCTTGACCTTGGTCCAGAATTTGACCCCCTCCATGCCGTGCTGGTTGGTGTCGCCGAAGCCGCTGCGCTTCCACCCGCCAAAAGTGTGGTACGCCACCGGCACCGGGATCGGGACGTTGATCCCGACCATCCCGACATTGACGCGCGCCGCGAATTCGCGCGCCGCGTGGCCGTTGCGGGTGAAAATCGCGACGCCATTGCCATAGGGATGCTCGCTCGGCAGCCGCACCGCTTCCTCGAAGCTGTCGGCGCGGACGATCTGCAGCACGGGGCCGAAGATCTCCTCCTGGTACGACTGGAAGTGCGGCTTGACGTGGTCGAACAGGGTGGGGCCAACGAAGAACCCCTTTTCGTGCCCCTGTAGCGTAAAGCCGCGCCCATCGACGACCAGCTCGCCGCCCTCGTCGGCGCACATCTGGATATAATTCTCGACCTTGGCCTTGTGCGCGGCGTTGACCACCGGGCCGTAATGCGCCTCGGGATCGCTCGACACGCCGAGCCGCAGCCGTTCGATCGCCGGGACCAGTTTCTCGCGCAGCCGGGCCGCGGTCTCGTCGCCGACCG
>CAXSCF010000086.1:0-8062 GCA_964235815.1 uncultured Sphingomicrobium sp. | reverse complement strand
CGAGCAGGATGTGCTCCTTGGTCTGCGGCATCGGGCCGTCGGTCGCCGAAACGACGAGGATCGCGCCGTCCATCTGCGCCGCGCCGGTGATCATGTTCTTTACATAATCGGCGTGGCCCGGGCAATCGACGTGCGCATAGTGACGCGCGGCGGTTTCATATTCGACGTGCGCCGTCGAAATGGTGATGCCGCGCTCGCGCTCTTCGGGTGCCTTGTCGATGTTGGCGAAATCGACCGCGGTTCCGCCGGTCGTTTCGGCCAGTACCTTGGTGATCGCCGCCGTCAGCGACGTCTTGCCATGGTCGACGTGACCGATGGTGCCGATGTTGCAATGCGGCTTGTTCCGCTCAAATTTCGCCTTCGCCATGATAAGCCTCTTCTTATTTTAGAAAAAACAGGCGGCGCCGCCCGTATGCGGTCGCGCCCATAACCAGTATTTGTCGGTTACGCCAGCTTCGCCTTCACTTCGTCGGCTACGTTGGCGGGCACTTCGTCATAATGCGAGAATTGCATCGAATATTGCGCGCGCCCCTGGGTGAACGAGCGCAGCTGGTTGACGTAGCCGAACATGTTCGCCAGCGGTACGATCGCCTCGACCGCCTGGGCATTGCCGCGCGTGTCGGTGCCCTGGATTTGCCCGCGCCGCGAGTTCAAATCGCCAATCACGTCGCCGAGATAATCTTCGGGAGTGACGATCTCGACCTTCATGATCGGCTCGAGCAGCTTGATGCCCGCTTTCTGGGCCGCTTCGCGCATTGCGCCACGGGCACAGATTTCGAACGCCAGCGCCGACGAATCGACGTCATGATATTTGCCGTCGGTCAGCTTGACCTCGAAGTCGATGATCGGAAATCCGATCAGCGATCCGGTTTGCGCCGTTTCGCGCATGCCCTTTTCGACCGACGGAATGAACTCCTTCGGAACGTTGCCGCCCTTGACGTTGTCGGTGAAGACAAAGCCCGACCCGCGCTCGCCCGGCGTCACGGTGATGCGGATTTCGGCGAACTGGCCCGATCCACCCGACTGCTTCTTGTGGGTGTAGGTGAGGTCGACCGGCTTCGCGAGATATTCGCGATACGCGACCTGCGGCGCACCGACATTGGCCTCGACCTTGAATTCGCGCTTCATCCGATCGACCAGGATTTCAAGGTGAAGTTCCCCCATCCCCTTGATGATCGTCTGGCCCGATTCGTGGTCCGAAGTGACGCGGAACGACGGATCTTCGCGCGCCAGGCGATTGAGCGCGATGCCCATTTTCTCCTGGTCGGCCTTGGTCTTGGGTTCGACCGCGACTTCGATCACGGGATCGGGAAACTCCATCCGCTCGAGGATGATCGGCGCATTCGAGGCCGACAGCGTATCCCCGGTGGTGGTATCCTTGAGCCCCGCAAGCGCGACGATATCGCCGGCATACGCAATCTGGATGTCTTCGCGGTCATTGGCATGCATCAACAGCATGCGCCCGACCTTTTCCTTCTTGTCCTTGACCGAATTATGGACCTGGCTCGCGGTCTCGAGCGTGCCCGAATAGATGCGCGCAAAGGTCAGCGTGCCGACGAATGGATCGTTCATGATCTTGAACGCCAGCGCGGAAAAAGGCGCATCGTCGGCAGGCGCGCGATGATCGACGGTGACGCCATCCATCTTAAGGCCTTCGACTGGCGGGATGTCGAGCGGCGACGGGAGGTAGTCGATCACCCCGTCGAGCAATGGCTGGACGCCCTTGTTCTTGAACGCCGAACCGCACAGCACGGGGACGAACGAGAAGTTGAGCGTACCCTTGCGGATCAGCTTCTTGAGCGTCGCCACGTCGGGCTCGTCGCCGCCGAGGTACGCTTCCATGATGTCGTCGTCTTGCTCGACCGCCATCTCGATCAGCTCTTGGCGAGCGGCGGCGGCGGCATCGACCAGGTCGGCCGGAATTTCTTCATAGACGAACTTGGCGCCGAGGCTTTCGTCGAGCCAGATGATGGCGCGGTTCTCGACCAAGTCGACGAGGCCCTTGAACCCGCCTTCGATCCCGATCGGCAGATACAGCACCGCCGGACGCGCGCCGAGGCGGTCCTTGATCATCTCGACGCACATCTCGAAATTGGCGCCGGTGCGGTCGAGCTTGTTGATAAAGCACATCCGCGGAACGTGATATTTCTCGGCCTGGCGCCACACCGTCTCGGACTGCGGCTCGACCCCGGCAACGCCGTCGAAGCAGGCGACCGCGCCATCGAGCACGCGCAGCGAACGCTCGACTTCAATGGTGAAGTCGACGTGGCCCGGGGTGTCGATGATGTTGATGCGGTGTTCGGGACCTTCGCCATCTTCACCCGACCAGAAACAGGTCGTCGCGGCGCTGGTGATGGTGATCCCCCGCTCCTGCTCCTGCTCCATCCAGTCCATCGTCGCAGTGCCTTCATGCACTTCGCCGATCTTGTAGGACTTGCCGGTGTAATAGAGGATGCGCTCGGTCGTCGTCGTCTTGCCGGCGTCGATGTGCGCCATGATGCCGATGTTGCGATAACGGTCGAGCGGATGGCTGCGGGCCATGACAGATTCCTTGAGAATGTGGGGGACGGACGAACCCGAACCCCCACGATATAGGTATGAAAACTACCAGCGGTAGTGGCTGAAGGCGCGGTTGGCTTCGGCCATGCGATGCGAATCTTCGCGCTTCTTGACCGCATTGCCGCGGTTCTGCGACGCGTCCATCAATTCACCCGACAAGCGTCCGGCCATTGTCTTTTCCGACCGCGCACGCGCCGCCGAGATCAGCCAGCGGATCGCCAGCGCCTGGGCCCGGACGTCGCGCACTTCGACCGGGACCTGATAGGTCGCACCGCCGACGCGGCGGCTGCGCACTTCAATTCCCGGCTTGATGTTGACCAGTGCTTCGTGGAACACGCCGAGCGGGTCCTTCTTGAGACGCGCTTCGACGGTTTCGAGCGCGCCATAGACGATGCTTTCGGCAACCGACTTCTTGCCATCGAGCATGACCGAATTCATGAACTTCGACAAAGTGATGTCCCCGAACTTGGGATCGGGGAGAATGACGCGCTTTTCGGGGCGACGACGACGAGACATAGGAAATTCCTTTTGACGAGCGGCGCGCCCGCCCCGAGGGGGAGCGCGGCCTGCTGAACCAGCTTACTTCGGGCGCTTGGCGCCGTACTTGGAGCGCGACTGACGGCGATCCTTGACACCCTGGGTGTCGAGCACGCCACGCAGCACATGATAGCGCACGCCGGGAAGATCGCGGACACGACCGCCGCGGATCAGCACCACGCTATGTTCCTGGAGGTTGTGACCCTCGCCCGGAATATAGCTGATGACTTCGCGCTGGTTGGTCAGGCGAACCTTGGCCACCTTGCGCAGCGCCGAGTTCGGCTTCTTCGGGGTCGTGGTGTAGACGCGGGTGCAGACGCCGCGCTTTTGCGGGTTCTGTTCCATCGCAGGGACCTTGGACTTGGCCTTCTGCGGGTCGCGACCCTTGCGGATCAGCTGGTTAATCGTCGGCATGAAGCCTTCACCTTTCTGGGCCGGAGATACTCCGGCGGTTACTTTGCCCACACCCACGCGAGACTGCGCGAAAAAGCGCAATGGCGTCGGCTGCCGTGGTTAACGGACATCCTGGCCATCGCGTGCATGGAGCAATGTTCAGCTCGTTCTTCGAGGCCTGGGTAGAATCGCAAGGCCCCGCGAACGAGCGGCCCAATAGCCCGAAGGGGTTGGAGGGTCAACGGGGAAGGTTGCATACGATGACGCCGCGGATCGGAGTGCGATCATCTACATCATCGGATCATGGCCCCAGTTCATCAGGCTGTAACGCCAACGTGAATGATCGGGTTCGGCGGGGCGTTGTTTCGAATGGCGAGCGACATACCCGACGACTTTCTGCATGTGCGCATAATCGTCGTCGGTGAAGTCGGCTACCTTCTTTGCCTTGATTCGCAGGATGTGACGGCCACTGGCATGGCCCACGCTTTCGCCCGGCCCATCGCCATCATCACCCTTCCACCCGACCGCGCGACTTTCCGGGCGATCCAGCCATTTGCGAAGCGCGGTCGGGGACATGTTCACAGCCTGCTTGAACCGGTCACGGATTTCCTTCTGTTCAAGCGCGGTGGCCACGCTACATCTTCATCGCGTTGAGCGCGTCGAGATGGCCTTGCACCACCGGCGTTGCGTCGGTCGCAAACTTCTTCAGCGACGGCTGATCCCCGCTCGCGGCATAGGATTTGAGGGCATCGAGTGCCTTTTGATGCCCATCCTTTTGCTGTTCGACGAACAATTTGTCGAAGTCGGCCCCCTTGGCGCCCTTGAGCGCGTCGATCTTGGCCTGAAGCTCGGCGGGCATCGTCATCGGCAACGTCACCGCGGGGGTGGCCGCGGCCGCGGCGGTCTTGAGCATGGCGCTCGACTTGGTGTGGTCGGTGACCAGCATCGCGCCGAACTTCCTGCACTCCGCGTTGGTCGCCATCGTCTGCGCCAACTTGCCCGCGGCGATTTCATACATGTCGCTTCCGGCAATGGTCGAGGCGAAGTCGCTCGCCATCATCGGTGCCATGGCCATGCCGTTGGACATGTTGGTGTCGAGCGGGGCCATCCCGTCGTTCATCGCCATGTCATTGGCAATATTGACGTCTTCGGTGGTGGCCGGTTTCTGGCAAGCGGCGGTGGCGATCGCCAGACTGGCCACGGCGGTGGTAAGCAAGAAGCGCATCGAATTATTCCTTCGGGATCGGACTTGGATGAACGCGCAACGCGCATCGCCCGTGCCGCGTTCCGGGTCGGCCGCGCTAGAGCGTCGCTGGCGGCCCCTCCCCCTGCCAGCTGCGCGGGCGGATATAGAGCCGCCGTACGAGCGGATAAAGCTTGGCCACCTCATGTTCGATCTCGCACACCAGCCGCTCGACCTGGCGCGCGCTGATGTGGTCGTCGAAATCGACCGACAGCATCGCGGTAATCTGGTCGGGAGAGGAATGGACGGTCAATATTTCGCCGACGCTCGTCACGCCGTCGCGCTGGACGACGAGCTCGCGCAACGCCGCGACGAGATCGGGATCGGCCGCCTCGCCGATCAGCAGCGCCTTCGATTCATAAGCGAGGAGGAAAGCGGTGAAACCGAGGATAACCCCGATGACGATCGACGCCATCCCGTCGAAGCGCGGATTGCCCGTCGCCTGGCTGATCGCAAGGCCGATCGCAGCGACGAGGATGCCGGCCATCGCCGCTCCATTTTCGAGCAGGACAATGAACCCGGGGGGGTCCTTAGAACGCTTGACCGCCTCGAACCAGCCGAGCTGGCCCTTGGCGGCGCGAAACTCCTTGAACGCTTCGAGCGTCGAACCGCCCTCGAGCAGAAAGGCAATCCCGAGCACGCCATAAGCGATGATCGGCGACACCGCGGGTTCGGGATGCGCGATGTGCAAAATGCCTTCGTAGATCGACACGCCGGCGCCGAGCGCGAACACCAGGACGGCGACGACGAAACTCCAGAAATAGAGCTCGCGGCCATAGCCAAAGGGGTGGAATTGATCGGCCGGTCGCCGCGCCGCGCGCCGTCCCCACAGCAGCAGCAACTGGTTCGAGCTGTCGACCACCGAGTGAACACCCTCTGTCAGCATCGCCGACGAGCCGGTCATCGCCGCGGCGATGAACTTCGCCACCGCAATCCCGAGATTGGCGGCGAAGGCGATCCACAATGTGCGGTTGCCGTGGCCGGCCTGGTCGGATGCGGCGGCGCTCAAATGTGGATCACTTTGCCATAAGCCGCGAGGACGCTTTCATGCATCATCTCGCTCAGCGTCGGGTGGGGGAAGACGGTGTTCATGAAGTCGCTTTCGACCAGTTCGGCAGTCTTGCCGATGGTGTAACCCTGGATCAGTTCGGTGACTTCGGCGCCGATCATGTGCGCGCCGAGCAGTTCGCCCGTCTTGGCATCGAACACGGTCTTCACGAACCCCTCGACCTCGCCGAGGGCGATCGCCTTGCCGTTGCCGATGAAGGGGAATTTGCCGACGCGGACTTCGTGCCCGGCTTCCTTTGCTTTGGCCTCGGTCAGCCCGACGCTGGCGACTTGCGGATGGCAGTAAGTGCAGCCGGGGATGTTCCTGGCATCCATCGCGTGGGGATGGGCGTCCTTGTTGCCCAGCTCGTGCGCGATCGCCTCGGCGGCGATGACCCCTTCGTGGCTTGCCTTGTGCGCCAGCCACGGCGGGGCGGTGATGTCGCCGATCGCCCAGATGCCGGGGACGTTGGTGCGGCACATCGGATCGGTCTTCAGGAACCCGCGGTCGGTTTCAACCCTGAGTGCTTCAAGCCCGATATTCTCGGTATTGGGCACGATTCCCACGGCGACGATGCAGTGCGAGAAGCGTTTTTCGGCGGCTTTGCCGTCGGCGCTCTTGATCCTGGCCACGACGCCCTTGGCATTGGCGGCGAGACTCTCGACCCCTGCCCCCATCAGCAAGGTCATGCCCTGCTTGGTCAGCGACTTGGCGAGCGCGTCGGACACGTCGGCATCTTCGACGGGGACGATGCGGTCGAGCATTTCGACCACCGTGACCTTGGCGCCGAGGTCGTTGTAGAAACTGGCGAACTCGATCCCGATCGCGCCCGAGCCGATGACCAAAAGCTCGGTCGGCATGTCGGGCGGGGTCATCGCGGTGCGGTAGGTCCAGATGCGCTGGCCGTCGGCCTTGGCAAAGGGGAGTTCGCGGGCGCGGGCGCCGGTGGCGACGATGATGTGCTTGGCCGCGAGGTCGGTCGCCTTGCCGTCCTTGGTCACGGTCAGCTTGCCCGGGGCAGTGAGCGCGCCGGTGCCCATGACGACGGTGATCTTGTTCTTCTTCATCAGGTGCGTGACGCCTTGGTTCAATTGCTTGGCCACCGCGCGTGATCGCCCGACGACCTTGGCGAGGTCGAACCCCGGTGCGCCCGCGGTCAGGCCGTAGGCATCGGCATGCTTCATGTGGTGGAACACCTCGGCCGAGCGGAGCAATGCCTTGGTCGGGATGCACCCCCAGTTGAGGCAGATCCCGCCAAGCAACTCGCGCTCGACGATGGCGACCTTGAGGCCGAGCTGGCTGGCGCGGATTGCGGCGACATAGCCGCCGGGCCCCGAGCCGAGGACGATGAGGTCGAAGGGGTCAGCCATGAAGTGCTCCAATCATCCCCTCTCCCCTTTGCGGGAGAGGGACAGCCGCGTAGCGGCAGGGAGAGGGGAGTGAAGCGCATCGAAAATGAGCGCCATCACGCCTTCCTCTTGGTTGAAAATGTCGTTGTTCCAAAAGCGCAGGATGCGGAAGCCCTGGCTTCGCAAATAAGCATCGCGGCGTCCGTCATGCGCGCTTTCAGCGTGCTGGCTGCCGTCGGCCTCGACGATCAGTCTCGATGCGAGGCAGGCGAAATCGACGAAGTAATGATCGATCGCCAACTGACGTTTAAACTTATGGCCGTCGAAGCGTTTGGCGCGCAGGATTTGCCACAGGCGATGCTCGGCCTCGGTCGGTGCCGAACGCATTTGCTTTGCGCGCCAGCGCAGCACCCGCCCCCTCTCCCTGGCGTCGCTGCGCGACGCCTGTCCCTCCCCCGCAGAGGGGGGAGGGAAGAGTTCCTTCCCTCCCCCCTCTGCGGGGGAGGGCGACTCAGGCGTAGCCTGAGCGGGGAGAGGGGGCGGCCTATCCATCGATCCCTCGCGGCCGGTCGTCATCGCCGAGCGCGACGAACACGAACGTCCCACTCGCCACATCGAACACCCGCTCGCCATCGCGTTCGCGCGCTTCGGCGGTGACGGCGATGGTCAGCGAAGTGCGGCCTTGCTTCTCAAGCTCGGCATAGACCGAAATCTCGTCCCCGACGGATGGCGCGCCGGTGAAGCTCAGCCCATCCGCCGCGACCACGACGCACTTGCCCTTGGCGGTGCGTGAGGCGAGAGAGCCCGCGGCGAGCGCCATCTGGCTCATCAGCCACCCGCCAAACACCCCGCCATAAGGATTGGTGTCGCCCGGCATTGCGGTGACGCGGATGAGGGGGATCCGCTCGGCCGTCACTCTAAGCCACCAGCCCC
>CAXSCF010000085.1:0-8188 GCA_964235815.1 uncultured Sphingomicrobium sp. | reverse complement strand
CCCCGCGCGAAGAACGAGTCCTCAGAATGCGCTTCGGCATCGGCATGAACACCGATCACACGCTGGAAGAGGTCGGCCAGCAATTCAGCGTCACCCGCGAACGCATCCGTCAGATCGAAGCCAAGGCGCTAAGGAAGCTGAAGCATCCGAGCCGTAGCCGGAAGATGCGGAGTTTTCTTGATCAATGAACGATCCGCGTTAAGATCAGTGACCGATTTAGACATACTGATACATTGGAGCTTGCATGGCGAACGACGTAGAGAATGACGAACAATCGCTCTCGCAGCCTATTTCGCCTGCGCGCGACAATCATTTTGTTAGATTGTCGGCGGATGTTTCTTTCTGCGTTAATTTGGCTCACGGGGTTGAGATCGCCCTATTGCAGCGAACTTCAGCGTACAAAGATATCATAATGAACGGCGGACAACCGGTAAAAGCGGTTCAAGGCAACATCCTTGTGGATGTCGCTCGTATTCGGATGGACGATGACGATGCTGTTGCCTTGGCCTACAATATTTTGTTAGAAATCGGTGAGAGTGGCATAGTCGAATTGACGGGATTTGAGAAGAATGTATCAGTAATTCGAAAAGCTATAAAAGATAGTGCTAAGAGGAGATCAAAGTGATTTCTGGACGTGAACATTCTAAGTTCAACTTGCTCAGCGCTAACATCGCCACAGAATTTGTGATTCCCAAATATGTCTGGGACTTTTCGTTTCCGGATCAGGACATCAGTATAGGTTTAGAAGATATTGTTCAGGATCATCCTATCGTCAACCGATTATTGGTAACCGACTCCAGAATTGAAGGCACGTGGGCTGAAAGAACGCTCCAAAAGCCCTCCCTTGACACGCACAAAAGCGTAGATATTTCTGTTCGACTTAGCGAATTGGTAGCCGATGCTGAGGATGAGGACTTGCTCATAAATGAGAAGTCAAAGTCGGCGTTGAGTAAATTTCTGCAAGTTGCAAAAGCTCGAGCAATTCCTAAGCTTACTATAAATGAAAAAGGGAATTTTCGCGCTGTTTGGGAAGGTAAGGGAAGCGATCAGGTCGGTATCGAATTTGAGGGTACGTCAAGAGTCAACTATGTCATTTTGATAGGTCCAAAAAACGATAAATGTGATCAACATTATGGCACATGTTCTCAAAAAAACCTGTTTAGCGTCTTGACTTCATTAGGGGTCGATCGTCTCATCTCAAAATGAGTGAGATTTTAGGACCGCGCGAAGATTTGGCGAAGCACGTAAAAGCCACTTTGGTTGATGGTGACTGGGTGGACGGAAGAGCACTGCTTCCACGTCCTGTCGATACTGACGGCTCTTCGGTTCACCGAATGCATGTATTTTCGATCATAGATGAAGTCTCCATTAAGGAAGTCAGGAAAGTCAGTAGGCTTACCTTGAATGCAAGACAGAGATTCGCCCAGATTAATCTGGGCGATCTTCATGATGCATTGGTGACGCACGCGGAAATTATTGGGAAAGCTGATCCGCTACCCGCAGACGACAAGCATATTGAAGATCCGTCTCACGCACTTTTACAAGGATTCCCTCCGCCAACCGTGATCGACAACTTAATTGGCGACTTAATTCGGCGAACCATCAAAAAAGTTCACTCTGCAGTGTAATACACAGTCAAAAGTTTTTCTCCTTCTTCGTAGCTCTTCCTCGCCTTTCCGACTTGTTTAGCTCATTAGCTGTCAGGCTAACTTTTGCGAGAGTTTTTCGCATTAGTCGATCAAATGCGCATTTCGTTTGAAAAATCGCAATTGTCTTAAATCTTAGACGGGATGATCGGGAGTTTCGCCAATCACTCGCCTTACTCGGTGAGCGAGCCTAGCGAACTGCTGACGCCGCCGCGGTGGCAAGTTTCCCTCTTCAAACCCCTCACGCGTGCCGCCCGCCCCGCGATCAGGCAGCAAGACCCCCTCCTCCGACATTCGATTGACGCAAGCGCGCCAACCGAGCCTTTACGTCCGATACGCGCCCCTTCGCCGCACTGTGATGCCCTTCGGCCTGCCGCTAAACAGGCGGCAGGATGGCGAGCGCTGTGTGTTTCCCCCCGCACGCATTTCATCCGCGCCCGCGCCGCGCTAAGCGAGCCTGCCCCGCACGCCCCGCACGCCCCGCACGCCCCGACCAGCTCGACCCCGCTCATCGTCCGCGCCGATCCGCAGTCGCCGCATTCGACGCGGACGCTGGCGCGGAAGCGGACGAGGTCGGCGGCGGTGCGGATGTGCTTGGTCGATATTCCCTACCGCTACGCCGCGCGGAACATTATGAGAACATGGCGCGCCAGATTAAGCTGTGGATACCCCTCAAAACCACCGCACCCGCATCACCCGCTCCGCCATCACCTCCCCCAGCGCCCACACCATCGCGTCGGCGCGGTCGGGGCTGTCCCCCGGCCCCTGATACAACGCACCCGCGACCAGCCCCGCCAATTCCTCCTCGAGCAAATCCATCGCCCCGTGCAGCGACACTCGCCCCCTGTTCGAAGAGCAAGGCGATCGGCTCCGCGCGCTCGGCCTTGCCCTGCTTCGCACGCACCATCCTCACCCGCGCCGACAGCCCCGCGCTGCGCAACACGCTTCGCACCATCAGCCCGCCCTGGTTGATTTCCGCCACCGCCAGCGGATCGGGATAGAGCACCGCCTCCACCACCACCGCCTTTGCCCACCCCGCGGGGCTGGCACCGGTGACGCTATGGTCGGCGAGCACATGGCCATGCCCCTCGCGGTCGATCGCGCACACGACGATCCCGCACGTGCCCCCGCCGCCGGCGGATCGACCCCGATCGCCAGCCGCTCATATTTCCCCCTCCCGTCGGGGCGGGAAGGTCGACTCGCCGCAGGCGAGCGGGGGAAGGCTGGTCGTTCGCGGAAAAAGACCGGCCCTCCCCCAACCCCTCCCGCTCTGGCGGGAGGGGAGCAGTGACCCGGCACGCCGTCAGCAACGCGGCGGGAAACACTTGCCCCGCCACTGAGCCATCCTATTCGCGGTCGATCTCCTGCCGCCCCAGCCGCGTCCCCCCGTACAGCGCCTTGACCGCTGCCACCAACGCCGGCGGCAAATGCGGGTTTGCCCTTGTTCGCCCGCCGCTCACCACCGTTGCCGACTCGGCCAGGATCCGCCCCAGCAAGGGCCCGTCGCGCGGCGTGCTGGTGGTGATCAACGCGCGCGGCACCGCCCCGACCCGCAGCCCGAGCTGGAGCATCTTGCAGCGACATTGCGTTTTATGGCGGTTCCTGATCGTTGGTTGCGCTTGCGTTCCACCCCCTCCTCCGCTCAAACGCGGCCATGCTGAGCACCGACAAGGCGTGGCAGAAGTGGGGCCGCGACGATCCTTATTTTGGCGTACTCGCCGACGATCGCTTCGCCGCGGCGCGGATCGGGGGCAGCCGCGATGATTTCTTTGCCTCGGGCCGCGCCACCATCGCCGGGCTGATTGGCCGCTACGAGCAGCTTTTCGGCACGCTGCCGCGCCGCCGGGCGCTCGATCATGGCTGTGGGGTGGGGCGATTGTCGCTGCCCCTCGCCGCCGCCTTTGCCGACGTGGTCGCGCTCGACGTCGCCCCCGCGATGCTTGCCGAGGCCGCCGCCAACGCCGCCGCGGCGGGGGTCGGCAACATCGCCTTCGCCCTCGCCGACGACACGCTCGCCCATGCGCCGGGATCATTCGATTTCGTCAACAGCCACCTCGTGCTTCAGCATGTTCCGGTGCGCCGCGGGATGCGCCTGTTCGACGCCCTGATCGACCGCGTCGCGCCCGGCGGCGGCTTCCATATCAGCATCTCGCTGCGTAGCGATCGCGGCGGGCCGCGCTGGCTCTATTGGGCAAGCGCCAATATTCCAGGGGTCAAGCCGTGGCAGAATGTCTGCGCCGGGCGTGCGTGGAACGCTCCCGCAATGCAGATGAATGATTATCCGCTTGGGCGAATCGTTGTCCACCTTGCCGACCGCGGCATCACCGACCTGCTCCTCGCCACCGCTCCGCAGTCGCGCTTCGCCACGACCAGCTTGATCGGCCGTGTGCCCTCGTCCTGAACCAAGCCACGGCTCCCCATTCGTCCCACTTTGGCGCGCATCTTAACTTGAATGGCCAAAAGGTTAGCCGCTCCTAAACCCTGTCTTTACGCCCTTGGGTTAGGGACGATGGCTAAGCAGGACGTGGAATTGGCGACCGCGCCTGGAGGAGTGACGACAGAATGGCGAACAATCAGGCCTCGGGTGCCCAAGCGGTCGATTGCTCCGCGGCCTCGTGCGCCGCGCCCGACCTTGCCCAGACGCAGTGGGCGCGCGTCGCGGCCGAAGGGCTCACCGCCCATCGCCATGCCGCGGCCCTCGCCGAGGCGACCGGTCCCGAGGCTGCGCGCGATCTCGCCGACGCCGTCCATCTCTTATGTTCGCTTTACGGACGTCATCCCGGGCTGGTCGAGCTTGCCCTTGGCCACGCGCCCACCGGCGCGGTGCGCGATTGGCTGGTCGCGGCTTCCGAAGGGTTCGAGCGCGAGCGGCTCTACCTGGTCCGCCTGACCGCCGCGGTCGGGCCCTTGCCCTCGACCGCGGGATCGGCCGAGACCGAAAGCGTGCTCGGGCATCAGCGCCATGCGCTTGAAACCCTCGCTTTGTCCGAACGTCACGGCTGCGCGCTGGGTGCGACCACCGCGCTGGTCGCCGACTGGGGCGGGGTGCGCAAGGTGCTCGACCGCGCGGCGGTGCGGATGGGGGTCGCCATCCCGGCCGGCTCGCTCCCGGCGCCCGACGCGCTCGACGCCGTGATTCGCGTCGCGATCGGAGGCGTGGCCGCCGAACGCGCGCTGCGCTTCGGGGCCGACCAGTTGCTGCTTCAGAACCGCGGCCTGTTCGACCTGCTCGAAGCCCGCGCCAGCGCGCGCGGTGACTTCTGAATCAGAATTTCCGCTCACCCCGAGCTTGTCGAAGCGCCGCCTTTTCCCCTAACGCTTCGGCATGCGCTTCGAAGGAACTTCCGACTATATCGCCACCGACGACCTCAAGGTCGCGGTCAACGCTGCCGTTACCTTGCGCCGGCCGTTGCTGGTCAAGGGCGAGCCCGGCACCGGCAAGACCGTGCTCGCCGAGGAAATCGCCCGCGCGATCGGTGCCCCGCTGATCAGCTGGAACATCAAGAGTTCGACCCGAGCCCACCAGGGCCTCTACGATTATGACGCTGTGGCGCGGTTGCGCGATGGGCAATTGGGCGATCCGCGCGTTCACGATATCGCCAACTACATCCGGCGGGGCAAATTGTGGGAGGCGTTCACCTCGCCCCAGCTGCCCGTCCTGCTGATTGACGAGATCGACAAGGCCGACATCGAATTTCCCAACGACCTCCTCCAAGAGCTCGATCGGATGGAGTTCTTCGTCTATGAAACCGGCGAGACGGTGCGCGCGGTCGAGCGCCCCGTCGTGGTGATAACCTCCAACAATGAGAAGGAGTTGCCCGACGCCTTTCTCAGAAGATGTTTCTTCCACTACATCCGCTTTCCGGACCGCGACACCATGACGCAAATCGTCGAGGTCCACTTCCCCGGCATCCAGAAAGTCCTCGTCAGCCGCGCGCTCGATCTGTTCTACGAGGTCCGCGACGTCCCCGGGATCAAGAAGAAACCCTCGACCAGCGAATTGCTCGACTGGCTCAAGCTAATTCTCCACGAGGATCTGCCGCTCGAAGTGCTCGCCGACCGCGACCCGACCAAGGCCATCCCCCCGCTCCACGGCGCGTTGCTCAAGAACGAGCAGGACGTCATGCTGTTCGAACGCCTGGCTTTCATGGCGCGGCGCAAGGGCTAGCGCCCTCTCTCCTTGGGAGAGGGTCGGGGTGCGGGTGAGGGTGAGCGGGCGGTGTCGCCCTCACCCTTCCGCCGCTTCGCAGCTCCCTCCCTCTCCCTTTGGGAGAGGGAATCATTCGTCGCGGTACGCAAGTTCGAAGTTGCCCCAGCGGCGCCCCTTGAAGAAGATCGGCACGAACACGTTCTTGACCGGGATATAGCGGTCGCCGAGCTCCATGCGGTAGGTCATCAGCATCGCCGGGCGCTCGCTCTCGATCGCGGCGCGCGTCTGTTCGTCCATGAAGATCCGCTTGTTGCGGCAATGCGCGTCATTCCAGACGGGGTCGGGACCGGGGCTCTGGCTGCGTTCGCTAAGGTGGGTCGGGAGATAACCGTCGATGTTGGTGATCGCCGATCCGATGATGCGCGGCTCGCGCACCTTGAAGGCATCGAGGATCGGTCGGACGTAGGCGTTGGCGAAGTCGGCGAAGCCATTGTCATATTGCGGGGGATTGCTGCCCCGTATCGGAACGTAATTTCGGTCGAGCGCGGCTTCGAGCGCGATTTCGCCGCGGTCGATGCCTTTTTCGACGCTCTCGACGATCGTCCGCATCGCTTCCTGGGCGAGCAGGATCATCGGCGTATCGTCGATCTCGGCGCCCGAATTGGCGAGCGTGTCGAGCATCGTGTTCGACAGCATTTCGAGGTGCGACAGTCGCTTCTGCGCCTTGACCAATTGCCCGCCATTGTCGCGCGCGTCCCCGGCGAAGTCGGACAGGCCGGCCTTGACTCGGTCGACGCTGGTCTGGATCAGGCTGGTCGAATGCGCGATGCCTTCGGTCTGGCGGTCGACCATCGACACGATTTCGGTCACCTCGGCGACGGTTTCGCTGATTTGCCCGAACCCGGCCTGCGCCGCGCGGCTGCGCTCGACCCCGGTCTTGATTTCCGACGTCACCGCGCCCGCCTCGCGCGTCAGTTCGCCGATCGTCAGTGCGATCTGGCTGGTCGCGGCGCGCGTGTCGTGCGCCAATTTCTTCACTTCGGCGGCGACCACTGCGAAGCTGCGCCCGGCGTCCCCGGCGCGCGCCGCCTCGATCGTCGCGTTGAGCGCAAGCATGTTGGTCTTGCGCGCGATCGTCTCGATCGTCGAGCTGACCGTCTGCACCTGGTTCATCGCGGTCGCGAACCCCGCCATTCGTTCGCCCAGCTTGACCACCAGTTCGGTCAGTCCCTTGAATCCGGAGATCGTCCCCTCGATCGCTTCGCGCCCGGCCTCGAGCTTGGCCTTGGCCTGCTCACTCAGCAGGCGAGCCTCATCGGTCGAATCGGCGACGCGGGCCTGGTCGGTCAGCAAACGCGTCATGACGTCCTCTAACCCGTCGAGCATCTTGGTATGATCGGCGATGCGGGTCGAAACATCCTCGACATATCCCGCGACATCGCTGCATTCGATCGCCAGCGATCCGCAATCACGCGCCACCGTGCGGATCGCGTCCTCGGTAACTTCTTCAATGCCCTGCGTCGCCATGAAAACGGGTCCTCGAATTTGGTTCTGGCGACTGGCGTAACTTGCACTCCCTAAAACCAAGTTAACCACGAAGGTCGCGCTCCCCCTGATCCGTTCGAGTCGAGCGAAGTCGCGACACTCCTTCGAGCGCAGCCGAGAAGCGCCTCGGCTGCGCTCGGCCTAGTCCCTCGACTTCGCTCGGGAGGAACGGATAAAAGAGGTAATGTTCATCAACTTCGTCGATGCCTTGCGCCGCGGCGGCATCCCCGCCAGCCTCAAGGAGCATCTGCTGCTCCTCGAAGCGCTCGACGCCGAAGTGATCGCGCCCGAGCCCGAGCAATTCTATTACCTCGCACGCGCGACCTTCGTTCACGACGAACGTCAGCTCGACCGGTTCGACCAGATTTTCGGCGCGGTGTTCAAGGGGCTCGTCGGGCCATCCGCCGACGACCTCATAACCGGCATTCCCGAAGAATGGCTCAAGCTGGTGGCCGAGAAATATCTGTCCCCCGAGGAAATGGCGGCGATCGAGGCGCTCGGTTCGTGGGACGAAATCATGGCCGCGCTCAAGGATCGCCTCGCCGAACAGGAGGGTCGCCATCAAGGCGGCAACAAGTGGATCGGCACTGGCGGCACGTCGCCCTTCGGTCACGGCGGCTATAATCCGGAAGGCGTGCGGATCGGTGGGCCCGGGCGCCACGGCCGCGCGATCAAGGTTTGGGAACAGCGTGAATATCGCGATCTCGACGGCGAGCGCGAACTTGGAACGCGGACGATCAAGGTCGCGCTCCGCCGGTTGCGGCGCTTCGCCCGCGAAGGCGCCGCGGACGAACTCGACATCGACGCCACGATCGACGGCACCGCGCGCCAGGGCTGGCTCGACGTC
>CAXSCF010000084.1:577-8448 GCA_964235815.1 uncultured Sphingomicrobium sp. | reverse complement strand
CTCTCATCCGCGGCCCCATTCCCCTTCCGACGCGGATCGAGAAGTTCACCGTCAATCGCTCGCCGCACGTCGACAAGAAGTCGCGCGAACAGTTCGAGGTGCGCACCTACAAGCGTCTGCTGGATATCGTCCAGCCGACCCCGCAGACGGTCGATGCTTTAATGAAGCTTGATCTTGCTGCCGGGGTGGACGTGGAGATCAAGCTGGCCTAAAGGGCTGGCACCGCGACCAAGATTCGGTCGCACGATCCTCGCAACAGGATCGACGCAACGCCTCGTCGGGGCGCTGCAACGGATCAAGGGATACCGCAGGGCGCTTCAATGCACCTTGGGCTGCGTCCCCCGCATCCTGCCCTCGGGCGGGAATGGCCCAGGCGGGGCGATGCTTATTTTCACGGGTCGCATGCCCGCTCTCGCACGACGCGATGGCGGGCCTCTGTAGGAGCATGGATCATGCGCACTGGCGTGATCGCGAAGAAAATGGGGATGACCCGCTTGTTTCAAGCGGACGGGCGCCACGTGCCCGTCACGGTTCTCCAGCTGGAAGACGTTCAGGTCGTCGGTCGTCGCGAGATGGAGCGCGATGGCTACACCGCCGTTGCGCTCGGCGCCGGCAAGGCCAAGGCCAAGAACGTCAACAAGCCGCAGCGAGCAATTTTCGGCCTGGCCGAAGTCGAACCCAAAGCCAAGGTCGTCGAATTTCGGGTCGCGGAGGATGCCCTCCTCGACCTCGGGGCGACGGTGTCGGCCGATCACTTCGTCGCCGGCCAGATGGTCGATATCCAGGGCGTGACCCAGGGTAAGGGCTTTGCCGGCGGCATGAAGCGGTGGGGCTTCGGCGGTCTTCGCGCCACCCACGGCGTGTCGGTCTCGCACCGTTCGCTCGGTTCGACCGGGCAGCGCCAGGATCCGGGCCGCGTCTTCAAGAACAAGAAGATGGCCGGGCACATGGGCGCCAAGAACCGCACCCAGCAGAACCTCGAGATCGTCCGTACCGATGCGCTGCGCGGCCTGCTGTTCGTCAAGGGCTCGGTCCCGGGCTCGAAGGGCGGCTGGCTGACGGTCAAGGATTCGGTCAAGATCGCGCGTCCGGACGAAGCTCCGTACCCCGCCGGCCTGCTCGAGAACGCCAAGGACATCGAAACCGAAATGGCGCCCGCGGGCTTCGTCGAAGAAGCCGCCGTGCACGAAATTCCCGCTCTGCCGAGCGATGCCGAAGTGGCGTCGATCGCAGCCGAGCAGGAAGCGGGCGGCGAGCTCGACAATCAGACCTCGGAAGCAGGCGGCGACACGCCGGATGCGACCGAGAATAAGGAAGGCTGAGCGATGAAGGTCCAGGTTCAGACCCTCGACGCCAAGGCGGGCGGGGATATCCAGCTCGATGATGCCGTGTTCGGTGTCGAGCCGCGCGCCGACATCCTTCACCGCGTGGTGACGTGGCAGCTGTCGAACCGTCGCGGCATGGCCCGCGCCGCTCGCGAGCGCTCGGACGTCAACCGCACCGGCAAGAAGTTCGGCAAGCAGAAGGGCGGCGGTACCGCTCGTCACGGCGATCGTCGTGCCCCGATCTTCATCGGCGGCGGCAAGGCTCATGGCCCGCGCGCTCGCTTGTTCACGCTTGGCCTCAACAAGAAGGTCCGCGCGCTCGGTCTCAAGATGGCGCTGTCGTCGAAGGCGATCGGGGGCAACCTCATCATCGTCGACAATCTCGACATGGGCCAGGACGCCAAAACCAAGACGCTGGTCGCCCGGCTCGGCGGACTCGGCTTCGGCAAGACCGCGCTGGTCATCGACGGTGACGCGCTCAACGTCGGCTTTGCTTTGGCATCGTCGAACCTCGGGCACCTCAACCTGATGCCCGCCGCCGGCGCCAACGTCTACGACATCATGCGCCACGAGACGCTGGTCCTGACCCGCGCCGCGGTCGAAAAACTGGAGGCCCGGTTCAATGGCTAAGAAGCCCGCAACCAAGGCGGTTGACATCCGCCATTATGACGTCGTCCTGGCGCCGCACATCACCGAGAAATCGACGATGGTGTCGGAGCATAATGCGGTCGTCTTCAAGGTCGCCAACGATGCGTCCAAGCCCGAGATCAAGGCCGCGATCGAGACCCTGTTCGACCGCAAGGTCGCCAGCGTCCACACGATCGTCGTCAAGGGCAAGACGAAGAAGTGGAAGGGCACGCCCTACAAGCGGTCCGACTTCAAGAAAGCCATCGTGACCCTGGCTCCGGGCCAGGATCCAATCGACATCACGAGCGGAATCTAAGTCATGGCATTGAAAGCATATAAGCCGACGAGCCCGGCCCGCCGCGGGCTCATCCTCGTCGATCGGTCGTCGCTGTGGAAGGGCAAGCCCGTCAAGGCGCTGACCGAAGGCAAGTCGAAGACCGGTGGCCGCAACAACAAGGGGCATGTGACGTCGCGCGGGATCGCCGGCGGTCACAAGCAAAGCTATCGCATCATCGACTTCAAGCGTCGCACATGGGATGTGTCGGGGACCGTCGAGCGGCTCGAATATGACCCCAATCGCTCGGCGTTCATCGCGCTCATCGTCTACGAAGGCGGCGAGCAGGCGTACATCATCGCCCCGCAGCGGCTCGCTCCGGGCGACAAGGTCATCGCGGGCAAGAAGGTCGACGTGAAGCCCGGCAACGCCATGGAAATTGGCCAGATGCCGGTCGGGACGATCGTCCACAATGTCGAGATGAAGCCCGGCAAGGGTGGCCAGATTTCGCGCGCGGCGGGCACTTATGTTCAGGTCGTCGGCCGCGACAAGGGGATGGTCATCGTCCGCTTGAACTCGGGCGAACAGCGCTACATCCGCTCGGATTGCATGGCGACCGTCGGTGCCGTGTCGAACCCCGACAATGGCAATCAGACGCTCGCCAAGGCCGGCCGGACCCGCTGGATGGGCCGTCGTCCGCTGACCCGCGGTGTCGCCAAGAACCCGGTCGACCATCCGCACGGCGGTGGTGAAGGCCGGACCTCGGGCGGCCGTCACCCGGTTACCCCGTGGGGCAAGCCGACCAAGGGTGCTCGCACTCGTCACAACAAGTCGACCGACAAATTGATTATCCGGTCGCGCCACGCGAGGAAGAAATAATGGCTCGCTCCATCTGGAAAGGTCCGTTCGTCGAGCTGTCGCTGCTGAAGAAAGCCGAAGCAGCTCAGGACGCATCGAAGCGCGCACCGATCAAGACCTGGTCGCGTCGTTCGACGATTTTGCCGCAGTTCGTCGGCCTCACCTTCAATGTCTACAACGGCCGCAAGTTCGTGCCGGTGTCGGTCAATGAGGACATGGTCGGAATGAAGCTCGGCGAGTTCGCCCCGACGCGCTTCTTCCCCGGCCACGCCGCCGACAAGAAGGGCAAGCGCTGATGTCCAAGACCACCAACCCGCGCCGGGTCGGCGACAAGGAAGCGCTCGCCGTCGGCACGATGATCCGTGGCTCGGCGCAGAAGCTCAACCTGGTCGCGCAGCTGATCCGCGGCCGCAAGGTCGAGGAAGCGCTCAACATCCTCAGATTCTCGACCAAGGGCATGGCGCCCGAGGTGGCCAAGGTGCTGGCTTCGGCGGTCGCCAATGCCGAGAACAACCATAATCTCGATGTCGACGCGCTGATCGTGTCGGAAGCGTCGGTCGGCAAATCGATCACGCTCAAGCGCTTCGCGACCCGTGCGCGTGGTCGCTCGACCCGCATCGAAAAGCCGTTCAGCCGTCTGCGCGTCATCGTTCGCGAGCAGGAAGAAGCATAATGGGTAACAAATCCTCCGCGATCGGGCTGCGCCTGCAGATCAACCGCACCTGGGACAGCCGCTGGTTCGCCGAAGGCCAGGATTATGGCCGCCTGCTGCTCGAGGATCTCAAGATCCGCAAGCACATCATGAAGATCCTGCCCCAGGCGGCGATCTCCAAGGTGGTGATCGAGCGTCCGGCCAAGCTGGCCCGCATCTCCATCTATGCCGCGCGCCCCGGCGTGATCATCGGCAAGAAGGGCTCGGACATCGAGAAATTGAAGGCGATCATCGGCAAGATGACCTCGTCGGCGGTCAGCCTCAACATCGTTGAAATCCGCAAGCCGGAAATCGACGCCCGCCTCGTCGCGCAGGGCATTGCCGACCAACTCGAGCGCCGTATCGCCTTCCGCCGCGCGATGAAGCGCGCCGTCCAGGCCGCGATGCGGCTTGGCGCCGAAGGCATCCGCATCAATTGCGGTGGCCGTCTCGGTGGCGCCGAAATCGCGCGGTCGGAATGGTATCGCGAAGGTCGCGTGCCGCTCCACACGCTGCGCGGCAACGTCGATTATGCGGAAGCGCAGGCGCACACCGCTTATGGCGTGTGCGGCGTCAAGGTGTGGGTCTTCAAGGGCGAAATTCTCGGCCATGACCCGCTGGCGCAGGACCGCCTGATGATGGAAGCGCAGACCTCGGGTGTTCGCCCGATGCGCGACGATCGCCGGTAATTGGCGTCGCTAAGGAAATTTTGAGATGCTGCAACCGAAACGCACCAAGTTCCGCAAGGCCTTCAAGGGTCGCATTCACGGCAATGCCAAGGGTGGAACCGAACTCAACTTCGGCGCTTATGGCCTGAAGGCGATGGAGCCCGACCGGATCACCGCGCGCCAGATCGAGGCCGCGCGCCGCGCCATCACGCGTCACATTAAACGCGCGGGTCGCTTGTGGATCCGGATTTTCCCCGACGTCCCGGTGTCGTCGAAGCCTGCCGAAGTCCGCATGGGCTCGGGCAAGGGCAACCCCGAATTCTGGGTTGCGCGGGTCAAGCCGGGCCGCATTTTGTTCGAACTCGATGGGGTTCCCGGGTCGCTTGCCAAGGTCGCGTTCGAACGCGCCGCGGAAAAGCTGCCGATCAAGGTCAAGGTCGTCGCCCGTCTGGGTGAGACGATGGTTGAAGAGGACTAAGTCATGGCCAAGAAGGACGACATCAAGGTCGCGACCGATGACCAGCTGGCGAGCCAGCTTGGCGAGCTGAAGCGCGAGCAGTTCAATCTGCGCTTCCAGTCCGCCACCAACCAGCTCGAAAAGCCGAGCCGGGTACGCGAAGTGCGCCGCACGATCGCCCGGATCAAGACGCTGCAGGCCGCCCGGTCCGTGGCCGCCGACCACAACGCCAAGCCCGCGCCCGCCGCGGCCAAGGCGTAAGGGAGTATTCGAAGATGCCTAAGCGCGTCCTCACCGGCACCGTGGTGTCCGACAAGGGTGACAAGACGATTGTGGTCCGTGTCGAACGTCGGGTGAAGCACCCGTTGTACGGCAAGATCATCAAGCTGTCGAAAAAGTACCACGCCCACGACGAAGGCAATGCCTATCGCGCGGGGGAACAGGTGCGCATCCAGGAGTGCGCCCCGGTCTCCAAGCTCAAGAGCTGGACGGTGCTCGACCGCATTGGCGCGGCCCCGATGGCCGCCGACGATATCGCCGAAGTCGATCTGTCGAGGCCCGTCCGGGCGACGCCGGCAGCGACCGAATCCAAGGCCACCAAGGCAGCTCGGGAAAAAGCGGCGTCCGCCGATGCTCCCGCGCCCGCCGAAGCATAAGGAAGGACTGAAACCATGATCCAGATGCAGTCCAACCTCGAGGTTGCCGACAATAGCGGCGCCAAGCGCGTCCAGTGCATCAAGGTGCTCGGCGGGTCGAAGCGGCGCGTCGCCGGCGTCGGCGACGTGATCGTCGTGTCGATCAAGGAAGCCGCCCCGCGCGGCAAGGTCAAGAAGGGCGACGTCCACCGCGCCGTGATCGTGCGGACGCGCAAGGACATCCGCCGCGCCGATGGCTCGGTGATCCGCTTCGACACCAATGCCGCGGTGCTGGTCAACAAGAATGAAGAGCCGATCGGCACCCGCATCTTCGGGCCGGTGGTTCGCGAATTGCGCGCGAAGAAGCATATGAAGATCATCAGCCTCGCGCCGGAGGTACTGTAACATGTCGGCTGCGAAAATCCGCAAGGGTGACAAGGTCGTGGTCCTGTCGGGCCGCGACAAGGGCAAGACGGGCGAGATCGTCTCGGCCTCGCCCAAGGACAGCAAGGTCGTCGTGTCGGGGGTGAACATCGCCACTCGTCACAAGAAAGCGACCCAGGCCAGCCCTCAGGGCGGTCTCGAACGCCGCGAAGCGCCGATGCATGTCTCCAAGGTCGCGATCGTCGATCCCAAAGACGGCAAGGCAACTCGCGTCCGTTTCGAAACCGCCGATGGCAAGAAGGTCCGCGTCGCGGCGCGCTCCGGGGAGAAGATCGATGGCTGACGCCAATCAGCAGGAAGCGGCCTACGTCCCGCGGCTGCGCAAGGATTATGACGAGCGCATCGTGAAGGCGATGACCGAAAAGTTCGGCTACAAGAATGCCATGCAGGTGCCGCGTCTGGACAAGATCGTCATCAACATGGGCGTTGGCGAAGCGACCCAGGACAAGAAAAAGGTCGAGCAGGCCGCGGCCGAAATGGAAAAGATCGCGGGCCAGAAGCCGGTGATCACCAAGGCCAAGACCTCGATCGCGCAGTTCAAGCTGCGTGAGGGAATGCCGATCGGCTGCAAGGTGACCTTGCGTCGCGAAAAGATGTTCGAATTCCTCGACCGTCTGGTCACGATCGCTCTGCCCCGCGTGCGCGATTTCCGGGGGCTCAACCCCAAGTCGTTCGACGGACGCGGCAATTATGCGATGGGGCTGCGCGAGCAGATCGTGTTCCCCGAGATCAACTATGACTCGATCGACAAGGTCCGGGGCATGGACGTCATCATCACCACGACCGCGAAGACGGACGATGAAGCGCGCGAACTGCTGCGTCTCTTCAACTTTCCGTTTCCCGCGGACGAAACCGAAGCTCAGCAGGCCGCGTAAGTGGACCTGCGCTGTAGGAAGAGAACTTAAGTCATGGCGAAACTGAGTTCCATTAATAAGAATGAAGCTCGCAGGAAGCTGGTCGCGAAAACCGCGCCGAAGCTGGCGAAGCTCAAGGCAAAGGCGAATGACACCTCGGTCGACGAGACCGAGCGTCTGATCGCCCGGTTGAAGATGGCGGAGCTGCCGCGCAACGGCAATCCGACCCGGATCCGCAACCGGTGCGAACTGACGGGCCGCAGCCGCGCATATTATCGCAAGTTCCGCCTGTCGCGGATCATGCTTCGGGAAATGGGCAATAAGGGCCTGATTCCCGGTCTCACCAAGTCGAGCTGGTAAGGGTACGCTCATGCCGATGACCGATCCACTGGGTGACATGCTCACCCGCATTCGCAATGGCCAGCAGGCGCGCAAGGATAGCATCCTGACGCCGGCGTCGAAGCTTCGCGCCAACGTGCTCGATGTGCTTCAGCGCGAAGGCTATATCCGCGGCTATGCCGAAGAAGAACTGGCCGGCCAGAAGGGCCTGCGCATCGAGCTGAAATATTTCGAGGGCCAGCCCGCGATCCAGCATCTTGCGCGCGTGTCCAAGCCGGGCCGCCGGGTCTATTCGGGATCGCGCGAGCTGCCCCGCATCCGCAACGGCCTGGGGATGACCATCGTGTCGACCCCGCGCGGGGTATTGTCCGACGCCGAGGCGCGCGACCAGAACGTCGGCGGCGAAGTCCTGGCGGAGGTGTTCTGATGTCCCGTATCGGCAAGAAACCAGTGACGATGCCGTCGGGCGTCACCGCCAACGTCGAGGGCCAGACCCTCACCGTCAAGGGCCCCAAGGGCAGCTTGTCGATGGCGCTGCTCGACGATCTCGTCAGCTATACCATCGAGGACGACGCGATCAGCATCAAGCCGCTCGCGGTGTCGCAGCGCAATCGCGCGGCGTGGGGGATGCAGCGCACCCAGGTTCAGAACCTGATCACGGGAGTCACCGAAGGCTTCAGCAAGGTTCTCGAGATCAAC
>CAXSCF010000084.1:0-541 GCA_964235815.1 uncultured Sphingomicrobium sp. | reverse complement strand
GTCGGCTATCGCGCCGCGATGCAGGGCAAGACGCTCAAGCTGCAGCTCGGCTATAGCCACGACGTCAATTATGCGGTGCCCGAGGGCATCGACGTGAAGACGCCCGACGCGACGACCATCGAGATCAGCGGGATCGACCGCCAGCAAGTCGGTCAGGTTGCCGCTGAAATCCGCCGCTGGCGCAAGCCCGAGCCCTACAAGGGCAAGGGTATCAAATATCGCGGGGAATATATCTTCCGCAAAGAAGGCAAGAAGAAGTAAGCCATGGCGAAACTCTCTCTCTTCGATCGTCGCCGCCGTCGCGTCCGCACTGCGCTCAAGGCGCGTGCGTCGGGCAAGCCGCGGCTCTCGGTTCACCGTTCGGGGCGTCACATCTACGCCCAGGTCATCGACGATGCCGCCGGCAAGACGCTGGCCTCCGCGTCGAGCCTCGACAAGGATCTGCGCAGCGACAAGGGCGGTGCAACCGCCGATGCCGCGGCCAATGTCGGCAAGACCCTTGCCGAGCGGGCCAGGCAGGCGGGCGTGAGCCGCGTCGTGT